>JAZKEP010000232.1:0-21248 GCA_040387015.1 Bacteroidota bacterium | reverse complement strand
CAATCGGAGATTTTACCCACCTCAACAGCACATGAATAATTTCCAGCACCGCCATGCCTTGTGCAATATTCAGCAGCAGCAAATTAAACGCGTTCATTTGGTAGCCGGCCAGGAAATAGTTGAACAGAAAAACCGCCCAGGCAGTAAAGGCAATAAGATTGTAAGCGGCTAAGTAATATTTTACAGCTTTGGTCATAGCACAATGCAATATTTAAAGCGGGGTAACGTTGGGTTTCAAATCCGTTTTAATAATAATAAATATTGAGAACGGTAAGAAATTAATTTTCAGTAACATCGCATAAACTTCTAATCTTTCCATTTCATGAAACACCTTCTCCGCTTTTCCCTCCTCAGTTTATCCATTTTTATTTTTCATCTTACCTCACACGCAGCTTTCTCTGCGCCTGAAAAATATGTAATCAGCTATGAGTTGAAATATACTTACACCAAAGATTCACTCGATAAATTCTGGAAGCGCACACACATTCCGCAGATGGTAATTCCGGTTCGCAACGCGGTGGATATGTATGAAGTAACTTACAAAGGCTTGTGGCTCGACAGCACTTTTATTATGGCCAAAGGCGTGTTGTATGTTCCAAAAGTGGAGGTGCCGTCTGCCGAAATGGTGTATTGCCATGGCACCCGCATTGGTCTTAACCAGAGTTACGGCATTCAGGATTTGGAGCAGGTGGTATGCATGATGCACTCGGCAGATAACTACATTGGCATCTTCCCTTTTTACTATGGCTTTGCCGGTGGTGAAAAAGAACATGTATATCAGGACTCCTGGACCGAGGCCATGGCAACTATCTACATGATAAAAGCCTGCCGCGAAATTTATCCGCTAATTGGCAAGAGCACTTCGGGGCAGTTGTTTCTTACCGGTTATTCGCAGGGCGGACACGCAAGTTTGGCCACACACAAAATGTTAGAGTCGGGTGCGTTTCCCGAAATTAAACTCACAGCCTCGTCTCCTATGTCGGGGGCCTATGACATGACAGGCGTACAGGCAACTACCATGTTCCGCAGCTATACACAGCCGCATTATTTGCCTTATCTTATTCTTTCGTATCAATATGCTTACAACTTATGGCAGGGCGATGTGTATGATGTTTTTAAAGAGCCTTACAAAACAAAAATGCGTGAGGTGTTTGCACAGCCCCGCGTAAAAGATCATGGTGATGTAAACGCCATGCTGCCTAAAGTGCCCGGTGATATGATTGTGGACAGCATCGTTGAAAGGTTTCGCACCGATACGCTGTTTCCTTTTACCTGTAAGCTGAAAGAAAACTGTTTGACCAACTGGGTGCCTAAAGCCCCCGTGCAGTTATGCGCCTGTTATGGCGATGATGAAGTAATGTATCAGAACACAGAAGTAGCTTATGCTGCTATGCGCGCTAAAACCGATGTGGTGCACAAGAAAGTATTTGGCAAGCATTTGTCGCATAATCCCTGTGCGCCTTTTGCAATTCTTAATACCAAATTCTTCTTCGATAATTTTCGCGATGGCAAAAAACACCCTGAACGCATACGCGGCAAAGGCAGAAAACTAATTCTTGCCTTGGGTGTTTCTATCGCTAACCGCCAGGCCAAAAAGCATTTGAAGAAAACCGGAAAGGTAGAACACGATGCTCTGGCAAGCCGGAAAGGGAAGAAGGATTAGAGTTCCGAGGGTTGACGATGGCAGGGTAACCAAACGCTTTGCCTTGCTTGGATACTACCATTCATAGTAAGGACTGAAGTTTATTCTAAATTCAAACTGCTCGGCATAAACGCCTACACCCTGTAAAAAAAGAGAAGAAGGAAAGCCATTGGTGCCGGTGTAAGGTGTAAAAGTAAAACCATACATAAAATCGTCATTGATTCCATCATCATAATCCCACAGTTCAATCCGATAGTCCTGGTTAGTTACATCGGTAATTGAAATTGAATCTTGATAAAAGGGCATGCTGTATTGAGTGTCATAATTGGCGTTATGCTTATAGGCGTAATTTGGATTTTGTGTGTACCCGTTATAAATCACCGTTCCGTTTCTTTTTATAACGGGATAAATATCGGCAGGGGTAATTGTTTCGGGAATAGAGGCATACTCATCCCACGAAATGGCATTTGGGTTGACCGGACAAAAATGATTAATGACAACACCGGTGATATACATTTTAGAAGGGATTTCCTGTACGGTGCAGCTATCGCCCGAAAAATGGGGCGCGCAATTACAGTTGCCTGAAACACAAATGCCGCCATTGAAACAAGGCGTAGTATCGCATGGGTTGGTATAAACTTCGCAGTGGATGCCTGTAAAACGCGTAGGGCAGTTACAGTTTCCGGTAACACAGACGCCACCATTAAGACAGGTAATTGTATCGCATGGATTAATTTGTGTTTGGCAGTTAGTGCCTTTAAACCCCGAAGCGCAAAAGCATTTGCCTTCATTACAAATGCCACCGTTTTGGCAGTTTACATCCTTGCATTTATCAACCTTACAAGAGGATACACTAAGAATTACAATAAGCGAAAAGAATAAGAGAACCTGTTTCATGTGGTTTAGGCTTTATACTGCAATGTTATAATCTTATTAGTTTCCTCACAACGATTGTTTTTGCAGAGCTGATACGCAGCAGATAAATTCCTTTCGAAATTTCGGGAGCAATTTGCGATTGCCGGTTAGTGATTAGTGATTGAAATAAAAGCCTGCCGTTGACATCGGTTAACTCAACTGAGCCGCCTATATACTTGCTGCCAACTGATAGTTGCCAACTGTTTTGTGAAGGGTTAGGAAACACATGCACTATATCCTCTTCGCTTACATTATCAATGCCGGTAATAAGCACCGGGGAAGAAACTGCTACGCAGCCATTTGTATCAGTAACAGCAACGGTGTAGCTACCGCCTAGGTTAGTTATGTATATAGTATCGACAGCATTTGGTATGGGGCTGCCGTTTAGCAACCATTGTTGGGTAACAGTATTAAACACGCTGAGAGTATCACCATTTACATTGATAGAAAACGGTGATAAAGGGTAAGAAATAACTAACTGAGGGATACTTTCTGCCGTGCAACCAGTATTATCGGTTACAGTTACCTGATAGCTACCTGATAAGTTGGTTGCAATACAGTTTCCGCTTTGTCCGTTATTCCAAAGGTACCCCACAAAGCCGGAAGGCGCACAGAGTTGTGCCGAATCATCGGGACAAAATTGAGCGTTATTGATATTTAAATCAGGCGGTGTAAGATTACAAATACTGGTGCCGCAATTAGCAACTGCACAGGTAGTGTCAATTACAAATTTCCATACATCGTTTAAAACATTCGCATTTCTGCTGGATCCTCCAAACAGAAACAAGTTTCCGTTACTGTCTTTCCAAGCGGCACTCCCGCTTCTTCCACCCGGAGTATTGGCGTTAGCGGCAATTCCCCGCGTGCCAAAAACAGCTGGTACATTAGCTGCCGAATCTCCCTTAACCAAGGTCCACTGTAAAGTAGACGGATTAAAAATCCACAGGTCGTTAAATTCCCTTTCGCTCCTATAAAAACTTACACCACCGTACAACCACACCCGGTCGCAACTATCTTTCCATCTTGCACGGGTTTCTTTTCTTGCGCTGGGGCAATAATTTACCGATGAACTGCAAAGAGGTCCGTAATTGCCAAGATGATTTGCTATATCTGTGCCACTTATCCATGTCCAGTTGTTAGAAGTGGGCTGATAACGCCATACATCATTATAAAAGAGCGGAGAAAGAGACCCGCCAAACAACCAAAAATCTCCATTGGCATCGGTCCATGTGCAATAAGGCTGTCTTGCACCGGGTGTATTTAAAGGGTCGGGTACGCCTTTAGTGCCATATACATTAGGCCTGTTGGGAAGATTAGAGCCTTTCATCCAGGTCCATTGATTGGTTGATGTGTTATACTTCCAAACATCATTAAGATGGTCGGCATTGGTGGTGTAATTAAATCCTCCAAACAACCAGAGATTATTATCGGCATCTACCCAGGTAGCGCTGGTCTCATCGCGACTGGCAGGATAACTATTAGGCGAAGAAATTCCCTGAGTTCCATATACCCCTGCAGAGTTTACATTAGCAGTACCTTCCATCCATGTCCACATGTTGGTAGCAATATTGTAACGCCAAAGGTCGGCACAGCGGCCCGTAGCCGAACTTCCTCCGAATAACCATAAATCACCATTCAAATCGGTCCAGGTAGCTACACCCCAGCCCCGGGCAGAGGGGGTGTTTAAAATATCGGGAACACCCGGTATTCCATAAGTACCAGAACCATTCGCCCCGGCTGAACCTTTTACCCATTTCCAATTATTTGTAACCGGATCATACATCCAGAGCGTATTATATACTCGGGGATATGGATTTCCTCTTCCTCCAAACAACCAAAAGTTGCCATTCAAATCTGTCCACTCAGCCGCTTCATATATTCCGGGAGGGGTGTTAGTAGGAGCCTCTACACCCTGAGTCCCAAAGTTGCCCTGCGCGTTTTCAGTTGTATCACCTTTCACCCACGTCCACATACCCGCCTGTGCAAATATTCCACTGCAGAAAAACAGTAATATGAGAGTGGGGGTGAGTTGTTTCATCATGTGAGGTTAGTTACATTAAAAATAACCTTTCTTCTTTACAAACTCACCAGCTTGCGCACCACACTTGCTTTGCCTGAACTTATGTGCAGCAGGTAAATTCCCTTCGCAACATCTGGAGATATTTCGGATGTCGGATTTTGAATTTCGGATTTGAACACAACTTTTCCGCTGGCATCAAATAACTCCACCACACCACCAAGCCAGCTACTTCCTACCGTCAACTGCCAACTATCAACTGTCAACCGAAACACACTCACCATATCCTGTTCGCTTACATTATCAATGTCGGTAATAAGCACCGGGGAAGAAACTGCTACGCAGCCATTTGTATCAGTAACAGCCACCGTGTAGCTGCCGCCCTGACTGGCAACGTGCGTGCTTGAAGTAGCCCCGAAGATAGCACTGCCATTTAAATACCATTGTTGCGTTACTGCATCATAAACACTTAGAGTATCACCGTTAACGCTTATACCTACTGGCGGCAACGGATAAACAGTAATGGCAATGCGGTTACTCTCGGCTGTGCAGCCGGTGTTATCGGTAACGGTAACATAGTAGTTGCCCGCTAGCTGCGCATTAATGCAGGAGCTGTTTTGCCCGAAGTTCCAGGAATAAGAGGCAAAACCGGTAGGCGCACAGATTTGAGTGCTATTGCCAATACAGATTAAGGTATCCTGACAAAGTAAGCTCGGTGAAGGGAATGAACAACCAGTTAATGGTGCGCCTGCATAACAACTTGCCAAATCAAAATAAGGGGCAGGAGGCATATTTATTGGAGTACCCATGATGGCCGAATCAGGTGTTATGGTAAAAGGCATCAGCGTATTCGGATGAACTAAATTATTCATACCTATACCTACATATAATACTCCGTTAAGTAACATGTTGCCATAGGAATTTAAAAAATTTGCGTTCACATTATACCGCTTCAATAACTGTCCGGCAGGTGAGATTACATCCAGAAAGTTGGCAATGGGATAGTTGCCCCTGAAAAGCCACACATTCCCGCTGTCGTCTACTGCAATATCAGCCACTATGTAGCGAACACTGTCTGTATAGACCATACTGAATCCGGCACCCGTATACCTTTGAACGGTTTCTATAAACCCTGCTGCACCATGGTAATAAAGATAATTTCCGTTGCCGCCCGCATTTATAAGTATTGAATCGCTTGTTCCTGGGGCGGTAATCCAGTTAGTTCCATCAAAATAAGCAGCCGTGTAATTTAAATTGCAGGTATAAAAAGTAGGACTGAAAGCACCACCATTCAAATTATTGCAATAGGCAAGCGCGGTTCCTTGTGAGTTTGAATTAATTATTCCGTTAGTGGTTATCGTGTTTCCATTTAGCTGAAACTCTTCAATTACGTGTAGTGAATTAATGGTCCAAAAAGTATTTGCAGTACAGGCTATTGCTGAACCCTGAATATTCTGATGTTGGGTAGACAACAATGATGGGGCAGTCGTAATTTCTTTAGCTTCGAAGCAGTTGGCAGCTAAACTAAAGTGCTCGTTTTTTTGTCCTATCACTCCCATCTTCAACACCAAAAACATTACAACCGCAGCAAAGTGTTTCATTAATTAATTTAATAAGTAAAAATAAGCATTTACAACCTCACCAACTTCCTTGTTACACTACTTTTGTTGGAACTTTTCCCCCCCGCAGTGTCTCCCGTTTCGGGGACGCTGCATTTTTTTGCTCTTCATTGAGCCCTGTGATGATATTACTTCCAAACTACCCAGGCAACATCATTATTGTCCTTGTCAGTTCCTTTCCGGGCGAAATGTGCAACCCCTCCTCTGTATAAGCCACCAAACCCTTCTTCTCCACCCGCAATTCATAATCGCCTGCTTTTATTCTCATAAACGAAAGCAGCCCTTCGGGTGCCGCTTTCTTCGTGTACACCGCCTTACCATTCTGCATCAAAAAGGCATTAGCGCCTTTCACAGGCACACCGCTGGGGTCGTGCGCATACACATGCAGTTTAGTATGCCTTTGCCCCAGGTCTATTATAGCGCGGCTCATATAATATTTGTTCCACCACGGCTTATTCTTAAAACGCAGCGTATTCGCCATCGAATCAAGCTGCACCCTAAGCAGCGTATTCATAATATGAGTAAGATGAAGGTTCGCCTGGCGCACCGCGTTGCCGCGCGTAATAATAGCCGCCCGCGGATGCGTGATGTCATTCATATAAAGCGTCACCAGGCCTTGTGCCGCGGCTATATCCGCAACCGTTGCCCCGTACGGAGCAATATCCGCAGCATGGCTCGCGGCCAGCTTACAAATGCGGTCGCAATGATTGGCGCACTTTTCCTTTGACAAACGCTCAAATTGGTCTATGGTAACTTTCGCCTGCGCCATCAGGTCGTAATCGGGGGTCGCAAGGCACGCTGCAAACGAATAAACAGCGCTGCCCAACTCAAACGTATGTTGCATCATCCGCTCCCGGATGCCAACCAAATTTTCAGTCACTCCCTTTGCAGGCGCGGCACTTATCCGGTTATAACCCTGAGTAATCACTATTTCGCTTTTAATACTTGCCACCAGGGGCGCAAATCGGGCGATGCCAGCCGTCTCGCTCGCGGTATCTTCACAAAAAGATACCACCACGCTTGCCGCATTCAGCCTGTTAATATGCTTTTGTTTCATACTTTGGTTTCAATTTAAACAGGTACGATTTTCTAACTCTTCATTTCCTGTTCCAGGAATCAATAGTAAATATAAATAAACTCCTCAAATCACAACTTTTACTCTATTTAACATCAAAAACACTCAATTAAGCATCAAATTATTCCCTCTCGGCATCACAAATAATAAAAGGCCTGTCACACAAACGCAAAGGACAGTAACACATATAAAAAGATCTATTACCAATATGATAAGACCAATCGCATATATAGAAAGGCAACTTACACATATTAGAAGTATAACTGCACATACAAAAAGCTCAGTCACACCTATATAGAGGCTGATTACACATATATAAAAGATGGTTACACATTTTACATGGCCATTTACACATATTCAATAGCTGCTAACACAGAAAAAAAGGCCATTAACCAGGAAGAAAAGACCTTTAACCCATACGCAAAGGTATATAACACAGAAGGGATAGCCTATTACCCACAAATAGAAGCCTTAAACATACATAACACGGCAATCCACACATATACAACAACCACTAATCCACATGAAAGATCCCCCCCATCAAGTTGCTTTAAAACCCACATAAATAGCAAAAATTATGTTTAGCATGTGCCGAAGGGCCTGTCTCCCTGAGCGTAGCCGAAGGGTGTATTACTTCCCGCGGCCGTAAATAACGGTGAGTACCGTGTAAATCATGATTTTAAAGTCGAGGGCAATGCTCATGTTTTCGATATAAATGATATCATATTTCAGGCGTTTCACCATTTCATCTACCGTAGAAGCATAGCCGAATTTAACCATACCCAGCGATGTAATGCCGGGCTGCACTTTAAATACATGACGGTAATGGGGCGCAATTTTAGCAATGCGGTCGGCAAAATAGCGCCTCTCGGCACGCGGGCCTACAATACTCATTTCACCTTTCAGCACATTCAGGAACTGGGGCAACTCATCGATGCGATACTTGCGAATGGTTTTGCCGATAGAAGTAATGCGGTCGTCATTTTCTTTGGTCAACTGCGGGCCGTTGGCTTCCGCCTCTGCTCGCATGGAGCGGAACTTATACATTTTAAAAACCCTTCCGTATTGCCCCAACCGTTCCTGCTTGTAAAATACCGTACCGCCATCGGTAATTTTAATGCGCAGGGCTACATACAGGGTAATGGGCAGCGTAACTATAATGGCCAGGATAGAAGCCACTACATCGAACCAGCGCTTTGTAATTATTTCCCATTCGCTAAGCAGTATGGGAGGAATTTCGATAAACGCTTCGCCAATAGCGTGGTTCATGCGCACCGTTCCCGAAAGGATATCATACATATCGGGAATAATACGGATGGTTACATTTCTATCTGCCAGTCGATTGATAATGTTGTTCAGCTGCGGATGCTCGGAAGTTTCAATAGCGATAATGATTTCTTCTGTTTCCGGATTTTCCTCTATCACCCTTTCCAGGTCAATCAACTTGCCCAGTTCCTTTAACTCGGTGGTAAGGGTATTCGTTTTACTTCCGTTCAGTTCTAAGTAGCCGGTAAAGCGGAAACCATATGAGCGCTGTTCTTTCTTCATGGTTTCATACAACTCATTTGCTTTGCCGCTGCTGCCAATCATCAGCGTCTTAAAGCCAACCTTGCCTTGCCATATATCGCGCTTTACTTTGGTAAGAATAAGCAGCCGGCCCAACAAGGTAAAAAAGAGCTGCAGGCCGAGCAACACAAAAAAGGTGAGGTAGTAATCGGAATATTTTCGCACCCGGTCATCGAGCAGCAGCAGGAAGAAAATAATGATGGCACCAAAAAAAGTAACGATAGTGGTTTTAGCCAGTTCCTGTAAGCGCGATTTTTTATAAAGGTCGACATACGTACCGGTAAGATAGTGGAACAGGAGCCACAGCAACACGATGATGGAAATACCTACAAAGAAATTAGGGTCGCTGAAAGGCAGTGAAAAACTGAAAACCAATTCTTCGATATAAACTTTGCGGAACACAAAAAATGAATACCACGTAAGGATGGCAGCAAGCACATCGCTGAACACATACACGGTAATTATTCTTTTACGGTTCTTCATTTCTGTTAGGGTATGTCTTTCGCTATACCTTGATTCAACATGTTAGAAATGCACCACTTTCACATTATCAATATATACACTGCCGCCACTACTGCCGTAAGGGCGCAGGGCTTCGAAATAAATACTGTAACTATCAGCATCGGCCTGGGCAATCATACTACTTAGTTTTACATACACTTTGTTCCATGCCGGTGTGGCAGTAAGGAATAAAACAGGGGCCCGAATAGCAGTGCCGGCTATAAAGCCGTAGAAACCGATATAAAACGGCACCTCACATTTGTAGTCAACCTCGAGCCAAATCTCCTGACCTCCGGGCAAATCATAATTTGCCAGCTGCACTGCTTCTTTGCTGGAGTCGGTGGTAGCGGTAATAACTCCGCAACGCGACCCGTAACGAACATTTGAATCACCCGCAAGTGCCATGTTGGTATTGAAAGAACTTCCGGCCTCAAAATTTTCCTGTGTGGCAAACACGGTTCCGTTCCTGTATTTAAACACCGGCTTATGCGAATATTTTTCGCCTCGCGTGGCACTTAGAGTAAAAGTATCGGACAGATAAAACGGATAGTTAACCCGCAGGTTCGATTGCCCGCTTTCTTTAATACCTGCATTTACGGTAAAGCTTACCTTGCCTTCCTGCAGCACGGGAAAATTGCCGGGCAGCTCATAAGCACCTAAGTTTTCAGCACCCGCTTCCACCCATACATCGGTTATCTGGTGCGATTGATTGCCCTCCACCGACACCGAATCTATTTTAAGGTAAAAAGGAATGCCCTCATTGGGCATGGGCTTACAGGAATCGAGGGTAGTAAAGGCAATAAAAAGGAAGAAGAGGGAAACAAGATATCTCATCCTGAAAATGTGTGCTGTAAAACGCGGGTTGTTTAAAAAGATTGCAAATAAAGAAGAAAAAAAGAGTGTTGCCCGAAATAAACAGCAAGTGGGCTCTTACTTTTTAATGGCTTTTAATTCGAAAATCTCTATTACATCAAACACGTCATTGATTTCGCCCCCCAATGTGTTTTCAGCATACTCGGTGTTGGGTCCGTAGGTTTCGTTATGCCCGTGAAAAAGGGCGGTTAACTCGTAGTCACCTTTTTCGTAAGCAGGAGTTTTGCCAAAGTGCACCTCAAAGCCGTTCTGCTCCAGGTAGTGTTTCACCGATTCCAGTTCATTTATTCCATCCTTAAAATTGAAAGAATAAAACTCGTTGATTCTTCGCTTTACCACTTCGTAAAGTTTTTCATCGCGCTTTTTAAGGCGGTCTACCAGGAACCAATCTTTCATGTAAATCACTCCACCGGGTTTCAGTACTTTATAAACTTCATCAGCCACCTTACGAATATCGTAGCTATGGCAAAACGACTCCAGAAAGTAAACCACATCGTACGTATCAGGCTCAAAATGCTTGGATAGAAAATGAAAATCGCCATGTGTTACTTTTATTTTATCCTGCAGGTGTGCTTCGCTGTTCTTCTGTTCGGCAATTTCGGCCTGTACTTTTGTGGCGGTTACAGCATCTATCTTCACATCAAAATTGGAAGCAAAATAACGGGCAGGTCCGCATACACCGCAGCCTGCATCCAGCAGTTTCATGCCGTTCTTTATACCCGCACTCGCGGCCAGATAGGCTAGCATTTCTTTGGGGTCGCTGGTGCGCGATGCTTCAATCACATCTCCGTAAACATTCAAATAGCGGGTGTTTAGCGCGGTGAAATGTTTGTCTACTGAACCCACATGGCTCTTTAATTTACGGTTGGTGAAAAAATTAAACACGTTGTTTTGTTTTTGTTTTAAAAAAATCGAAGAAGCCTTTCTTCGGCTTGGGATTATACTGCCAGTACTTTTCTTCAAACTGCTGTATGGTTACTTTAAGCGGTTGCTTAAAAGGTTCGCGGCTCAGCAACTTATAGTCAATTTCAGATTTACCTAAATACTTTTCGAAATACTGAAGCAGGAAATCGGTATCAATTTCATATACATCGAGGGTGCTTAGTTCGCGGTTATGATGATAATAGATGGGGGTAACTTCAGCGGGAATCATGATGGTGGCGCAGGCAATTCTTATTTTATCGGTAGTGTTGTGCCGCGAATAATGAAAAAGCGCGGTGTCGTACACCAGCACTTCTCCTGCTTTCATTTTTATTAAGGTTCCGAATCGGTTCATCACCTCTTCAAAAACCTCCGAGTAATCAAATTGATTTACGGTGTATCCTCTAAACCCGGGAAAGAATTGGTTGGAGTGCTTTACAATCCAGATAGCGCCATTTTTATCATCCACATCTATCAGCGGGCACCATACATTTACCGCTTTCATAGCTCCTTCATCTACAAAAGTTGGATCCTGATGCAGCTTAGACATATTGTGCCGTGCCGGAATTTTGGTTACAAAGCCGGAGTATATCATTTTGTAACCCTGCAAGTAAGAACCCAATCGGTGCGCAACAATAGCTGCGGTCAAATCCTCAATGCGCTTACTTACAGTTAAATCTTTATTCTTGATAGAAAGCTCAATGCTGGGCTGCTCATCCACTTTGTTAGCATAATAAATCTGCTCAAGCTCTTTTAGATCATCCGCAGAAAGCGCCTTAACGATGCAATAACCATTTTCTTCGAAATGTTTTTGAAGAATATCATCCTGAAATACCTGTCTCATTTTTGCAGTTCCTTAAAAGTCCAATTAAGCGAAGGGCGCAGATAACCGGGAATATTTTTGAAATAAACTGATTCCGCTTCGGGGCTGTTGATTTTTATAACCAGGTTATTTTTTGTTACCAAGCGCCTGGCACTGTCAAATTCCTTTCCGTCTTCTGTTATCACAAAGAAAAAAGTGAAGCTAAACAAACCTGAGTTCAGGAAATTAGGAGGGAAGGAAACAGAGAATGTTCCCTTACCAGTAAATGTATCATTCCCAATTATATCCTCAGAATCAAGTGACACATTGGTGAGAATTATATTTCCGCTGATATCAGAAACGAACATACCGGCCTGTATGGAGCACTTCTTCTTTTTATTAATTGCTACTTCTACATTGATTCCGTCAGTTCTGAGAATTTTACTTGTCTTCTCTTTCCCGGATGCAAAGAGCTCTATTGAGAGCACATCGAAATGGTCGGTGCTAATGCCACTACTTAAGATATAAGGCGGATCAACTACACTGTTTTTCGAGCCGCTTACATTGCTGTTATAGGCCTCTTCCATATAATGCTCAAGTATGGTGCTGCTGGACCCTTCATCCAGTATCTTTCCGCTATCAAGCCTTATTACGCGATGGGCAAACTTTGATATCTCGGACAGATTATGGCTGACCATAACTACGGTTTTCTTGTCTTCGATTAATTCCCTGATTTTATTACGACACTTTAACTGAAACTCTGCATCACCTACAGCCAACACTTCGTCAAACAGAAAAATATCGGCATCAATATGTGCAATAATGGCAAAGGCTAAGCGCAGATACATTCCCGCGCTGTAATTCTTTACCGGCTCATCAATGAATTTTTCAACACCACTAAAGCTAAGTATATCATTAAACTTTCTTTCAGTTTCTATTTTGGTAAGTCCGTAAAGCGAGGCGGAAAGAAAAACATTCTCCCGTCCGGTAAGTTCCGGATGAAACCCCGCCCCCACATCCAGAATAGAAGCTACTTTACCATAGAAATTTATTTCGCCCTCATCGGGCTGCATAATGCCACTGAGTATCTTGAGCAAAGTGGATTTGCCTGCACCATTTTTACCTATAACTCCTAATACTTCCCCCTGCCTTAACTCAAAAGACACTGAACGGAGCGCATAAAATGATTCAGAGGATTGCGAGAGTGAGCGAAAAAAAACAGCTACAGTTTCCTTAAAACTTTTGACTTGCCTTTTGTGCACCCAAAAACTCTTGGAAACATTCTTTGCTTCAAGGATAATTTCATTCGCAGAAGAGCTCATAAATAATCAGCAATGAATTTTTCGTTACGGATAAAAAAAATGAGCCCTGCTATCAGCATCAGGAAAGCAAAAGAAAATGACACCAATAAATTCATGCTGTTGACACTTGCATCAATAAATATCCAGCGATACAAAGCAATCACATTTGCTATCGGATGAAACAGATATATCCAATTGTAGCTTTCAGGAACTAGCGTAGTTGGATAAAAAACCGGGGTCAGCCATATTCCAAATCCAATAAGAAACGGAATAATATGATGAAAATCGCGAAAGCGAATTGTAAGAGCGCTCAACCAGATTCCCACCGACAGACCAGCAATAACATTAGCAATAACTACTAACGGAAGCAGAAGAATTTTACTGGAAAATGAACAATTGGTAATCACCATTAACATTATGAGCAATACCAATGAAATTGAAAATTCAATCAATCCTACAAGAACCTTAGATAGCGTGAGTACTAAACGTGGGAAGTAGATTTTTTTGATGAGTGCCTGATTGTTCATCAAAACAGTTCCCGCTTGTCCGATAAGTTGGGTAAAAAAAAACCATCCCATCAACCCGGTAAAAGCAAATACCGAATAAGGTATATCCATTGGAAGGTGAATGATACGCTGGAAAAAAAAATTGAAAATTATGAGAGCTGTCAAAGGTTGAATGATCGACCACAATAATCCTAAATAGGTCTGGGCGTATTGTATTTTCAAATCACGCTTCGCAAACGAAAGAATAAGTTCACGTGAATTCCAGACATCCTGAAGATATTCGCTGAGCGAATGTCTCTTGTTGCTCACTGTTTTTACCAATTGCCTCATACGTTAAAGTAAGTACTCCTTTAAATAAGGCTGATATAATTTCTCATTCCTGAGTATTTCAGATTTCCCCTTCAATGATTCTAAAATTTCCTCTACACCACCCATCTTAATATCTGTGTTCATCCATTTGCCTAAAATTTCCATCCAGGGATGGGGCCTTTTTTTGTTTAAGCATTGAATGTAAAAACCATAAATCATTTTTTGCCAGCTGTAAGGGAGTGGACTGACAAGCTTTACCAAGCCGCTGGAAATTCTTCGGTAGGCAAACAAAATTTTCTTGTCAAACGAAGCATTTACACGTTCGGTTTTGTATTTAAACCTTTCTTTAATTCCTATTTGTTCTTCAATAGCCGCAGTAAATTCTGTCGGATTATCCTTCAAAAGTTCAAAAGGCAGGAGAATTACATTTTCGCTTCCGAAAATTTTTCTGTATAAACTAACTATGAAAGTATAATCATAGGCATCGGGAAAAACACTTCCGAACTTAGATTTAAAATCGTCAAAACTCAAAGCACCACCTGATGAGACATATTGCGAATACAAAGATTGAAAGTAAGTAGTGTAACCTCTTGTTACAATCAGCACTTTTGCTTCAGGATAAATGCGATGCAACGTTTCACTCAAATTTTCCTGGTAGTTCTTTACATCATAGAAACGCGCATTTTTTATACCAACAATATCTACGTCACCCTTCCAAACGCTAAGGTCTTCATTGCTTAAAACAAAGCAATCATGTATATAGGATGAACTTTCTGCATAGCGAGCTAAATCATGGGTATGATAAAAACCAGAAATTGCATGTGTATTGTACAACATGCAAGGATGACTGGTAAACCATTCATGCAAATAGGTGGAGCCAGCTTTAGGATAACCAATATGAATAAGCACTTGCGCCATGAGCCAAACCTAAACGATTACATGAAGAAATAAAATGAAAAACATCATTCAACTTTCATGGAAGACAAAACCACATCTTGCTCCTTGATTACCCCATTACTTAATTGAATGTTGTGCCGAACTAACTTCAGCTCTTTAAAATGCAAGTTAGAACCAGGTTTCCTTTCGGAAAGAATATCCTTCAAAACCTTATGCGCTGCCAACTGCAATTGAAAATTTTCGGAAATATTAAACCCTGACTTATCAGCCTCTGCATGTACAAGATTTTTGATTGCATTGGTGCGGATTGAAAAGTTTTTCAACCCTGACAATGAATGGTTGTTCTCGTCAACGAAATAATAGTAGTCCGATTCATTGGATGATGAGCTAAACATAGCAAACCTTGAAATGGGATAAACCTCAGGAACTATAAAGGTGAATGTGATATACAGAATAGCTATTTTCAAATTGAAAACATCAGTCAGAATATTTTGGAAAATCGCTTGCTTACTACCTCTTAAATCATTCCTTTCAATTTTTTCATTTGAACTTACCTTTCTCAATAATGAAAAAGGGAAGAAATAAATAACACTTAAGGCTATAAAGGGAATAATAACGCCACCAAAAATCAAAAATATTCCTCCGTGCAAAAGCAGAATAATTATCAAGTAATAATGGGTATACTTTTTTCCAAACATAGCAATGAAAGCAAAAATTTCCGCGAACAGAACCCCGGCAAACCCGATTTTAATGAGTGCCTGATTCTGCAAAACAAAAGCAGCCAAATTTCTTCCCTTCTGTTCAAGATTACTGTCTTCTATATCAATAGCACGGCTTGCATAAGAACGAATGATGCGCACTGAAATATTTTGCGCTTCTGTTACCCAAGCTATTCCTGATTCACTCAATTTGCTTATGCCTGAAATAATATAAGCAGCCGCAATTATTTGAATGGAATACATCATGGCAACATTGTAGGCAGTCGTCTGTTTCTTAAATTGCTTCCCAGCTAATGAATAACGCAGATAAGCAATAAATTGAATGATGAAAAGCATGGACATAATTTCCGTCCTGCCACTATTCCCTGCATTCGAAATTTCCAGAGAAAAGATAACAACACTTAAAACAGCCATCAAGAAAATAGAAAGCAGCATGAACCTTTCTAAGAGATAGAATAATGAAACTATCAACAGAAGAAAAATAGTGAAGTATATGAATGGTGTAGAGGAGAAAAATGCACAATTAATATAATTGCAAATTCCTTCCGGATGAGGTTGGTTAAAATATTTCAGCAAAACTTTAACCGTCAAAAAAAGCCAAAATATTATGGTAACATTTTTTACAATACCCCATTCCCTTGTTGTAAACTTAAACCTATTGAGAAGGGATAACTCGCTGAACATAGCTGCGCTGATTTAAGCGCGATAGAACTCTTTGACAGAATCAGTAACAAAATTCAGCTCATCATCTGTCATGGCATAAAATAGTGGCAGCCTGAGTAGGCGGGCACTCTCAATGGTTGTATAAACATCCTCTCCCGAAAATCTTCCTGCAATTTTTCCATACTCGCTGGAATGAAGTGGTGTATAATGAAACTGCGCATTAATTTCCTTACTCTGCAGGAACTTCATCAAAGAACTTCTTTCGTCAGAATCGTGTGCTTTAATGAAAAAACAATGACCATTATGTTTGCAATCGTGTGCAGCAAGAGGGAAACTAATTTTTCCGAGTTCTTTTAAATCAGAAAGATGTGTATTATACAAATCCATCAAATACACGAATTTTGTATTTATCTTTTTTGCACTCTCTAATTGCGCAAAAAGCATGGCCGCATTCAACTCAGAAAGTGGATAATTTGATCCTATGTTTTTCCATTCATATCTATCTGTATCCCCTTTAAAGAACGATCTTCGATTGGTCCCAAATTCGTAATGAACAAAAAAATCTTTAAGCAAACTCTCATTATTAACAGCAATGCCACCACCCTGCCCACAGCTAATATTTTTTAAATGGTCAAAGCTAAAGGTTGAAATGTCTCCAAAAGTACCCAAACATTCTCCTCTCCGATATTCAGCAAGAATACCATGAGCATTATCTTCTATAATGAATAGATCGTTCTTGGCAGCAATTACCCTGATGGCTTCATAATTACAACCTACACTGGCATAATTGACGGTAAGTATTGCCTTGGTTCGGGGAGTTATCGCTGCTTCAATTTTACTTTCATCCACATTCATCGTATCGGGATGAATATCTACATATACGCAGGTAGCCCCACGCAAAGCAAATGCGCTTCCACATGAAACAAATGAATAAGAAGGCAGTATTACCTCATCTCCTTCTTGAATATCAAGAACAAGTGCAGCAAGTTCAAGTGAATCAGTGCAGGACTTTGTTAAATAGAAATTTTCCAACTGGTGATTATCCTTAAACCATTTTTCGCATTCAGAGACAAAATGCTTCTCGGCAAATGAATCCTGACCACTCAATAGTTGATAAAGGTATTTTGATTCTTCTCCAACAATAGTGGTTTTAAAAAAAGGAATTTTCATTTGGACTTTTGTGGCCATTGAGTTATTAGAAACTGAAAGAGCTTATGATCTTTCTGCAAAATATCTAAACTATAAAAGCTAAGAATTTATATTGTAAATGTTTTCCCCTCCTCGGCCAGATAGGTTTCTTTAAAAACTTCTCTCCCTTCCGATAACAAGGAACTTAAATTTTCATATCGCGCTGAAAAATGGCCAATGAGCAATTTCTCAACCCCTGCAAGTTTAGCAATTTGTGCTGCTTGTTTAGAGGTAGAGTGAAAAGTTTCTTCTGCCCGGGCTGCATGCTCTTCAGCGAATGTAGCTTCATGATAAAGAGTATTTATTCCTTTAATCTGATCAATAAAACTCTCCGTATAAATTGTATCGCTGCAATATGCATAGCTTCGAGGAAGCGGTGGTTCAAGGGTAAACTCAACATTTAAAATTCGATTTCCACCTTCTTCTATAAAATCATCTCCTTGTTTTATTGCAGAAATTTTTTCATGTGGAACATTGTATTTGGCAATTGTTTCAGGGATAATTTTTCTCAGGCTCTTTTTTTCTTTAAACAAAAAACCGGTAGTAGGTAAACGATGTGTAAGAATAATAGTCTCGACACTAAGGGATGTATCTTCAAAAATGACGACTGGTCTATCAGCTTTTACCGGATAAAAATTGATTTTATACTTTAATTGGGTTTGAGAGTGTTTAAAGTGAATCCGAATAATCTCCTCTAAAGCTTGCGGTCCGTAGATATTCAAATCATGTTCGCGCCAATTCAAATTAAATGTAACTAACAAACCTATTAAACCGAAAAAGTGGTCTCCATGCAAATGAGAAATAAAAATATTGTCTAATCTGCCGCGCTTGATACCAAATTTATTCATTTGAAACTGGGTTCCTTCTCCGCAATCAATTAAGAAGAGATTGCCGTTGTAGTTAAGCACTTGAGCAGATGGATAGCGACCGAACGCAGCAATAGCTCCGTTGCTGCCTAGGATCGTAACTTCAAAATGCATTTTCAGGAGAATGATTTAACTTCTCAGATCTCGATCTAATTCTTCCATCATCACATAATCAACCGATTCGTTAATAGAAGGTACAATATTGAGTATCGGTTCGAGTTGTGAAATTTTTATGAGTTTTAAAATATGAGCATTTAGTCCGGTAAGAACAAATGTTCCGGTAGCTTCTTTACATAACCGGTTACCTACTAGCAATGCACTAAGTCCCGAAGAGTCCACGTATTGAACATCCGTCAAATCCAAAACGATATTTCGGAATCCTTCATTGTTAAGGATTACCAATTCCGATTTCAACTGGGGTGCAAGATTGCTCAATAGCTTATCTTCGTTCAGTTTAACTATAACAAGTCTGTCTCTTTTATCTATTTGAAATTTCATACGGCAGTACTTTTAGTTTGTTTGAAAAATGCAATCTAATGTATTGTTTATTGATTAAAAACTAATTTGCGCGCAATGTATGCAAAAGGATTCTTTTCATAAAACAATGTTAGTATTCTCCAAATTCCTCACCTTGCTTAACTTGCTGGTTTGGGAGATTTGGTGTAGGTTTGATAATGTTGTGCAGCTATAATTTGTAAAACTTCGTCTTAGCAAAGGTGTCAGTCCGACAAATCTGCTTAAATTTAGCCACTGTGTCACAATGCATTTATTGGTTTAATAATTGAAATAAAGGAAATTATGGAAGCAAAATTTTCACCCAAAGTAAAGGAAGTAATCTCCTACAGCCGCGAAGAAGCGTTACGTTTAAATCACGATTATATAGGGATTGAACACCTATTGCTTGGTTTGATCCGGGAAGGTGAGGGTCTAGCCATTAAAACCATGAGAAGTCTGGATATAGATCCTGTTATGTTACGTAAGACTATAGAAGATTCAATAAGGGACAAAGTGGCAAAAGGAAATTTCAATCCAAATAATCTTCCGTTGACCAAACAGGCAGAAAAAGTATTGAAAATTACAGTTCTTGAGGCAAAAGTATTGAAGAGCGATGTTATAGGAACGGAACATCTGCTGCTTTCAATATTAAAGAACAAAGATAACTTGGCTACACAGCTTTTTGCTCAATTCGACATTGACTATGATGTTTTTAAAGCAGAATTAGATGCCGTTCAAAATAATTTGAAAGCGGAGTTACCCAACGATCCGCCAGAAGAGGAACCTTTCGAAGATGAAAAATCCAAAAGTTACGGGGTGCAACAGACTAAAAAGCCAGGTGCGACAAAATCCAAGACTCCAGTGCTCGATAATTTCGGCAGAGATGTTACACACCTCGCAGAAGAAGGTGCACTGGATCCTATTGTAGGTCGAGAAAATGAAATTGAGCGTGTTTCTCAAATACTTTCACGTAGAAAAAAGAACAATCCAATTTTAATTGGTGAGCCCGGAGTAGGTAAAACAGCGATTGTTGAAGGACTTGCCTTGCGAATTGTTCAGAAAAAAGTTTCTCGGGTTCTTTTCAATAAGAGAATAGTAATGCTTGATCTTGCCGCTTTGGTTGCGGGAACTAAATATCGTGGTCAGTTTGAGGAGAGGATGAAAGCTATTATGAATGAGTTGGAAAAAAATCGTGATGTTATTCTGTTCATTGATGAGATTCATACTATAGTAGGCGCTGGAGGTGCTACCGGTTCACTTGATGCTTCAAACATTTTCAAACCTGCCTTGGCTCGTGGAGAGCTACAATGCATTGGTGCTTCAACCTTAGATGAATATCGTCAATACATTGAAAAAGATGGTGCCCTTGCAAGAAGATTTCAGCAGGTAGTGGTGGACCCGCCTTCACCCGAAGAGACCGTACAAATATTAACCAATATCAAATCAAAGTACGAAGACTACCACAATGTTGATTATTCAAAAGAAGCAATTGAAGCCTGCGTTAAACTTTCTACCCGTTATATAACAGATCGTTTTCTGCCTGATAAAGCTATTGATGTAATGGACGAGGTAGGGGCAAGGGTTCACTTGAAAAACATTCATGTTCCAAAAAATATAATCGAACTGGAGAAACAGGTAGAAGAAATTAAGAATCAAAAGAATCAGGTTGTAAAAAGCCAGAAATATGAAGAGGCGGCTCGGTTACGCGATAGCGAGAAACGTTTACTCGAAGATTTGGAAAAAGCGAAGTCTCAATGGGATGAAGAATCAAAAGTGAAACGATTCCCTGTTGGCGAAGAGGACATTGCGGAAGTAGTAGCAATGATGACCGGTATTCCTGTTAACAAAATTGCACAAACTGAAAGCAACAAGCTCATTAACATGAGTGCAGAAATTACCGGCGCTGTAGTTGGTCAGGATGAAGCAGTTAAAAAAGTAGTTAAAGCCATACAACGGAATCGTGTTGGCTTAAAAGATCCTAAAAAACCGATAGGTACATTTATTTTCCTTGGACCGACTGGAGTTGGTAAAACGGAATTAGCAAAAGCTATTGCGCGTTATCTGTTCGACAGCGAAGACTCTTTGGTTAGAATTGACATGAGCGAGTATATGGAAAAATTTTCTGTTTCTCGTTTGGTAGGCGCCCCTCCGGGGTATGTGGGTTATGAAGAAGGCGGCCAGTTGACTGAAAAAGTAAGAAGAAAACCTTACAGCGTAGTATTACTTGATGAGATAGAAAAAGCCCATCCAGATGTTTTCAATATCTTGTTGCAGGTTTTTGATGACGGCATTCTGACGGATAGTTTAGGAAGACGAGTGGATTTTAAAAACACGCTTATCATCATGACATCGAATATTGGAGCTCGTGATCTG
>JAZKEP010000231.1:0-12223 GCA_040387015.1 Bacteroidota bacterium | reverse complement strand
AAACGTGTTTCCTAATTTCGTTTCTGCTTCGCTAAGTTTCAGAACATTCGCAATGGTTTTCTGCAGATGAAAGAGGTTGATTTTATTTTTTACCAGGTAATCTGTAGCTCCCGCTATTTCGGCACTTCGCTGGGTGTCAGGCACACTCATTTCCGATAAAAGTATAACAGGGATACTATCTTTTGCGCTAAGCTGTTTGAACGAAGCGAAATCTTTCTGATTAACTATATCGGCATCCAGCAAAATTAAATCGGGCTTGCGGTTCTTAATATAATTTAGACCTTCCTGTACATCCGAGGCATGGCTAAAGCTGAAATTATGAGCACTTACTTTAAGAAAACGTTGAATATCAAGCGCACTCTGTCCGTTACTGTCAATGAGTAAAATAGCGCGCGCGGTTTCCATGTGTCTTGCGACAAAATAAACCGTATTTACCAAAAACACAACCCACCACTGTTGATAAACCGAACTCAAAAGTTTCTCTACATTCGCCCCCGTGAAAAAAATTGTTACTCTTTTAGCGCTCCTTTTTATTGCCGGCACGGCTTTTACCCAAAAGCCTCCGAAGCCTAAATTGCTTACTGGGCCTTTGGTTGGATCTGTTACAAAAAATTCGGCAAAAATCTGGATAGCCTACCGGGGTAAAGGACAAAATGTTTTGATACTTGGTGATACTGCCGACAAGCAGGTTTATTATCCAACCAATGTTCATTACATAACTAACAGCAGAGGCGATGTGGCGCTAACCATGGATTTTACGGGATTGAAACCGGACCATTCTTACAACATCATTATATCTATTGACGGTTGGGGAACAAACGTAAAGCATTCATTTAAAACTCAGGCCGACACCGCGGTAAAAGATTTCAATTTTCTGCTTGGCTCCTGCGCTTTAATGATGCCGGGAGTAGCGCGAACTGTTTTTCCTGCAGCGTCTACCATGATTTTCCATCATATGAAAAAAAGGAAATCGGATTTTATGGTATGGCTGGGCGATGATGTATATTATTTCAAGAAAGATTACAGCAGTTATGATGGCATGTTCAATCTTAATCTGAAAACAAGAAGGACATTCCATCTGTATCGTGAGTTCCTTTCGAGCCAGCCGCACTATGCTATTTGGGACGACCACGACTATGGTCCCGATAACTGCTGTGAAACTTTTCCTTTACGTGATTCTTCGCTGAAAGTATTTAAAGGAATGTGGCCCAATACTTATCCCGAAGGAGAACAGTTCTATGGCAACTATTTCAATTTCCGGTATTACGATGCAGAATTTTTCATGACCGATGCGCGTTTTTACCGTTCGCCTGAAGGGGACACTGCCGGTGCATTTTTGGGTGAAACGCAACTGGTGTGGCTCAAAAACAAATTGCTGATGAGCGATGCCAGCTTCAAATTTATAGCAATCGGTTCGCAGGTGTTGAACGATAATAATTTCGGGGAATCGTATGCCGACTATCCCAGAGAGCGAAACGAGTTACTTGATTTTATTGCAGATAACAATATTAAAGGTGTGATGTTCCTAACAGGCGACAAGCACTATAGTGAGCTGAGCAAACGTGTTTGGAAGGGTTATCCTTTATACGACTTTACCTGCTCTCCGCTTACTTTTCCTGCGCTTCCGCGCAGGTTGCTTGGGGCTTATAAGAACACCTACCGTGTTGGACATTTCGATTTCGGCAGAAGAAATTTCGGCAGGATATCTTTCAGCGGCCCCAAAGGCGACCGCCTAATGAAACTTGAAATTATAGACCGAAGCGGCTATAAGAAAAGAGAGATTGTGCTGAACGAGAACGACCTGATGAGAAAATAAAAACTCATGTTTAGCTATTATCTCACAGCTCCTGTTTTACTTTTCTTTTCCTACTTACCTTCGGCTATATTATATCGCCTGGCCGAGGTAATTGCCTTTATACTCGAGCACCTTGTTCGCTATCGAAGAAAAGTAATAAAGGAAAACCTACTTAAATCTTTTCCAGAAAAATCGGAAACAGAATTACAAAAAATAAGCTCGCAAAGCTACCGGCATTTAGCCTACCGGGTGGTTGAAACCGTTAAGTGCTTTACCATTACCAAGAAGGAAGTTCATGACCGGATAAGAATAAAAAATCCGGAGATGATACAGGATTGCTACGGACAAAACCGACATGTGATGCTGATGGTGGGGCACATTGCTTCGTGGGAATATGGTGGCTATAAAGCCAGTTTAACCTATCCTTATAAAACTTCGGCAGTAGTAAGCCGCGTTAGTAACCCTTATTTCAACCGCCTGATTCAGAAGTCGCGCGGTAAATTCGGTATGCATCTGATAATGACTGATGAAGGAAAAACATTTTTTGACACGGTGCTCGAGGAGTTAACGCTCACTATTCTTATCAGCGACCAGTCGCCATCAAACACCAAAAGCTGTTACTGGACAAACTTCCTTAATCGCGATACTGCATTTCTAACAGGGGCCGAACGCTTTTCGCGCAAGCATAACTGTGTGGTTATTTATCCTAAAATAGTTCAAACAGAGCGGGGTTACTATTCGGCCGAGCTGATAAAAATTGCCGACCATCCGAATGAATTGGCACCTAATGAATTAACGGAAAAATATGTTCGCATCCTCGAGCAGCATATTAAAGAACACCCGGCAGATTGGTTGTGGAGCCACAAGCGATGGAAACGTACGAGGGAGCATGGGCTAAATGGACAATCGTAAGCAGAAAATTCAAACCCTGACAATTGGTTGCTATTCGCCACTTACCTAAATAAAAAAACCCACACAGATTCTGACGTTAAGTCACCTTAAGTCAGGATTTGGGCTTAGCAACATTGCTGTAATTCGCTGTTAACTTGTTTTTTGGACGAAGATCTTCATTACTGAAGATTGCGACCCGCCATTAACGTTGCAACTTAAGCCCGGTTCCATATATATACTAACTAACGCATCTTTCTGTGTGGGCGTATCTTAAATAAAAACGATAAGGGGAATAAGAATTCCGAAAATCGAATTCAATAGATTATCAAAGAACTATAGTGAAAATAAAAAGTTGAAATGGAATTGTCAACTTCATGCGCTCTTTTATTCCATTCTTTATTGTTATTAACGCTTCTACTGATTTGTAACACAAAATAAGTGCCATTCAGTTTTACCACTTGCGGGAATTCCACAATTAATTTTATTACTGTATTTCAATTTGCCAGCTTACTTCCATTGCATTTATGTTTTGAATACACAAGAACAAAAATGTTACTGAACCAAGCTCTGCAAAAGTCTTATCTATATATCCTCCTGCCGGAACCATGTATTGGGTGCCCGCACCCGGAGGGTCGGTTTCGGTATTGGAAGGGAACACAATCATATTAGCGCCATTGGTAGAAGTATTCTTTAAACGCACTATTGTATCAGGCGAATAATTAAAGCCCGGTTCCTGATAGCCTATTAACGATTTAACAGTGCCCGCAGGTATAGTGCCACTCGCGCTTGTTTCATCTTCTCCTGTTTTGCGCAACAGAGTAAGATCAAAATAGTCAATTACCCGTTCTGGAGTTTCAATAAACTTTGCCAGCAGCAAAGCAAAGTTTCGATGAAGGCCCACACACATAATTTTATGTGCTACCCGCAGATTGCTACGCAACGTGTCAACACTTCCTTCATCGGTTTGCTGAAGGGCCCGTGCGCCTGTTAACATAAGATGATAGGTGTGCACTGTTCCACTTAAAGTTACCAGGGTAGGGTGCATAGTATAAGTAGCCAGAGTAATCGAAAGAGATTCCACAGCCTCCACCCGCTGGTCGTACGTATCGCTTTGAAAAGGTTCACGGTCGCGTGGAAAAATTGCCTTCGCCCCGGCTGAACGTTCAGGAAAAACAGCAAACACTGTTCCCCGCCATTCGTTTATTTTTTCGCTGGCTAGCTCCTCCAGTATCTCTTCAAAGGTTTGGGTTTGACCATGATAAATACCCAGTTTACTGTTCAGCTGATTTTGCACCGTTAAAAAACCATTGTGCAGGGGCAGGTACGCTGCTTTAATAGCCAGAATCTCTGCATCTGCTTCATTGGCTATTAGCTTACTCACATGGTCGTTAGAGAGTATAAGCGCATTTTTAAAACTCTCTACAGTATTGATGTAGAAAGTATTCGAGATAAATATCCATGGTCGCATTGCCATAACTTTAAGTTTTAAATAGTTATTTAATTTATAACATAATGAAAACGATACTTAAAAAATAATATTGTACGAACTGCATTTGAAGTATTTTATATCCTTAATATTTAACAGTCGTTTACAAAATCATATAAGTATCCTTTTGTGAGCCCTGCATCCTTTCCGGATGGAGAAGAAAACTATTTAGACTGCTTAAATGCCTTCCGGATGGAGAAGAAAACTATTTAGACCGCCCAAATGCCTTCCGGATGGAGAAGGAAGCTATTTAGACCAACTAAATGCTTTCCAGATGGAGAAGGAAGCTATTTAGACCGCCTAAATGCCTTCCGGATGGAGAAGGAAACTATTTAGACGACCTAAATGCCTTCCGGATGGAGAAGGAACCCATTTAGACGACCCAAATGCTTTCCGGATGGAGAAGGAACCCATTTAGACGACCTAAATGCCTTCCGGATGGAGAAGGAAGCCTTAGGCGTGTACAATAACTGCTGGGGTATTACAGCTTCACAATCCTCGATGCTGCGTTTGCTATCTTAACTACATATACCCCTTTAGAAAAACCGGAGGCATCAATTTGCGAAGTAACATTCGTAAGAAGTTGCATGTAAATAATTCTTCCCTGTGAATCGTAAATTTTCATTTCGCTGCCAATGGCCTCGCTGCCTGTTTCTAACTGCCAGTTGCCGTCCGAAACCGGGTTGGGATAAATGCGGAAGGATAAGTTGCCTTCACTCATCGTAGCTATGCCTACAAAATTATCGGCCGTGTTAACGGTAGTGTTGGTGATGATAGGCTCATTAAAATCAAAATAGATGTAAGCCCGGTTTTCCACTACGGTGTTTTGAACAAAGCCGGAAGTGGGTTGTATGGAATACTTAATGTATCCATGGCTCATTGGCTCGTTGGCATTGCTATCGGGCAGGTTAATTTGGTTGAAGCGGAAAGTAACTTCTCTTCCTCTTATAATTACTTCATATAAATGCGATGCGGGCTTAACACTTCGAATAACTGAGCTAAAAACCAACCCTTTTTACCTTATCACTTCCAACCTACCCGCTGCGCGGGTTTCTTCTTTTACGGCAACTTTCCAGTGGTAGGAGCCTGCGGGCAGGTCGTTTACTTTAAGCTGAGCGCTTAAATAGGGCAGGGCAAGCTGCTTAACCAGGCGGCCCTGCACATCATATAAATAGAACTGCTGCAAAGGATGATATTGCGAATAGCTCATTACATCTATTTCTACTATATCGCTGGCAGGGTTTGGATAAACCCGTATTGGACTGTTCAGGTTCCCGTTAGCAGATTCAGTAAGACCCGTAATAGTATCGCACCCGCTGCCTGCCAACGCACCCATGCGGAAGTGAGGCATGTTAGGAATTACAATTGCATTTATCGTAGCAATTGGTAATCCCCATTTTACAAAACTGCAAGCTAAACCCAAAGAATCAGGTGAGTTAATTACATGCAGGGCTTTTGTAAATCCCTGATAGTTTGCAATATATATTTTACCATTTGGGGCCAGATGCATTTGATCGAATTGTCCGTGAGTTTCATTGCTGTCCGTCCAAAAGAAAATTAGTTGTTCACTGCTATCAACATTACCTGCAAACAAATCATATTGACGAAGTTTATAAAACGAATTAACATAGATAGAGCGACTATCTGGTGAAAAGCACAAACCGTACCCACCTCCACCGATAATATTTTGTATGCCATAGAACATAAAGGTGTCTATGGGGATATTTATACTTTGGGGATTACTAAATGTTCCCTCACATCGGTCAAAGTCTAAAACAATTAATGGACTTATGCTCGTAATAGTGGCATATTTAGTCCCATCTGGCGAAAACTCTGATTGACCAACGGCATCGGGCTCCTGTGATATTGCACCAATCTGCTGCTCCCTAACAAGAGAAATAGAATCAGGTGTGACTAAATAGATATAATAGATGTTGAAGTTATATCGTCTCTGCACTAACCACCAGTCTCTACCATTAGCGTGTTGGCAGGCGGTCATATGACCATCCATAAAACTACCTGCTTTTACTAGTGTTCTTTTCTCTGTGACTTCGCCCTTACCGCCTTGCAAGCTCATATCTACTACCGAATAATACAGCCTGTCAGTAAAATACCATGGCTGACTAGCAAACGCTAAGTCGCTTTGGCTTTGATGAATAATCCAATATTGATTATTCCTTTTAGGCAGGACAATTACATTTTGTGCATCTGGAAGTCCATAATAAAATGAATTGCTTACACTATTATCAGCTAGTTCAGTACCATTCGTCATTAAGCTACCATCATAACTATAAACATTAACACCCTCTGAAAAAAACATGAAGTCACCGTTGTTATTACTAACGCATCCTAAATTATTTCTGCAATTTCTAAATGGGTAATAACTTGCAGTGTCTATCTGGCTGGCGCTAAAAGTAACTGTACCGATGTAGGTTCCGCACACCCATGTCTTATCATACAACTGCGCAAAAAGCAAGTGGTTGGTGTAAAGTAAAATGAATAAGGATACAGCCCTGCGCATGTATAACGGGATAATTGCTTTAGCAATTTCAACAAAGCTATTTATTTCATTCTTACCAAACAGGGGCTTGCAGGCAGGGGTGCTTACTCTTTCCAGTCGGCCACAAAAATATTGGTATCGCGGGTACCGCCATTGTTGCGGTTGCTGCACCACACCAGTTTTTTACCATCGTAACTAAACATAGCAAAGGCATCGAACACTTTATCGTTCGTTATCTGTTCGAGGTTAGTACCATCGGTATTAATCATATACAGGTTAAAAGGAATAGATTTTGTTTTGTGGTTCGAGCTGAAAATGATTTTCTTTCCGGTAGGGTCAAAGTTAGGGGCCCAGTTAGCCGAGCCTAAATTGGTGAGCTGCCTGCGGTTGCTACCATCGGCATTGGCAATAAACAACTCCATTTTCATGGGCGATACCAGGTGTTTCTTCAGGTTATCTTTATACTCTACTCTTTCTGAGTCGGCTTCGAAATGCGAAGCGCGCCAAACAATCTGCGAGCCATCGGGCGAAAAGTTAGCGCCACCATCATAGCCTAATGCATCGGTAATTTGTTTCACATTCTTTCCGTCAATATCCATGGTGTATAGTTCCAGATCACCGCTGCGGTCGGAGGTGAAAAGTATTTTATCGCCTTTAGGAGAAACCACCGCCTCGGCATCGTAAAAGTTATTGCTGGTGTATTGCTTCCCCGTTTTGCCATCTAAATCAGCGGCAAAAATTTCGTACTCAGGGTAAATAGACCATAAGTATTTGCCGCGCTGATGCGGAGGTGAAGGCGGGCAGCTATCGGCATTTAAATGGGTGGAAGCGTATATAATTTTTTTGTCGCCCGGCAGAAAGAACGAGCAGGTAGTCCTCCCCTTTCCGGTGCTTATCAGTTTTCTTTCTCCTACCGAAGGGTTCATCATATAAATCTGGTCGCAGGTAACTCCCTCTCTTTTGTCGGTGCGCTGAAAGGTGAGCATGGTGTTATCAAAACTCCAGTATGCCTCGGCATTCTCCCCGCCAAAACTAAGTTGTGTCACATTGCTTAAATGTGTTTCACCTTCAAAGTGGATGGCTGCTTCACCCGAGGGAGGTACATCCAGCGCGCCCGGAGGTTGGTTTCCCTTAGGTTGAGCCTGGATGTTGTTGCCCGACAATAACAATACACACCAAACCACAGCAGCAATCATTTTATTCATACCTTCCAATTTTACGCAAATGAAAATAAATTTGCCTTATGAAAAAATGTATTCTGTCGGCAGTGTTTTTCCTTTTTCTCAAAATTAGTGTTGGGCAATATTCACTTATGTTCTGCGAAAGCGTAAGCGCTGATGGCATTCCGGAAAAAGCAGCTACTTCTTTTGCACAAAAAAGCGAAGGCAGGGCCGTAAATTTATTTGTAAGAGCCGATGAAGGCTTTGATACCGACCAGCTTAAATTCACTATTTATTTTATGAATGCAGAAGGCAATGAAGAAGAAATTTCGAAGCTGCCGCAAACAATTGAACCCGGCTGGAATTATATTTGGAAAGAAGTAAGTCTGTTTAATGCCGGCACGTACCGCGTGAAAGTGTATAACGCAAAGGGAACTTATCTTACCTCGGCTAACATGACTATTAAAAGTTCGGGAAAGTAATGCGCCTTGGTTACTCCTTGAATCTCAGCGCCAAACTGTTTTTTTTATATTCGCATCCTTTGTTATAAACGCGGGCGAAGAATTGCTGAGATAGTAAAACAGATTATTTTTTAGTGCAGATATAACCCTGCTTCTCAAAATCCTCAATAGTTAACTCCAATGCATCAACACCACCTTGTTTTCTGTCAGAGCAACGTTCCTGCACATCACCATTGCCAAAATCGCAGACATAGCATTTAGAGCAAGAAGAAAAACCGCAGGTAAGGACAACGAAAAGGGAAGAAAGAAGCGCGAATCGTTTCATAAACAGGATTTAAATTTCAACAAATTTGAAAGAAAGGATTGTATTTCCAAAATTTGCCCCATGAGATTACTGCATAAATGCGCTGTTTGTTTTTTATTGCTGCTGATGATATCGTTTGCCGGTGCGCAATCGGATAGTTCCCGTGCAGGTGAAGTTCTTGTCAGAAAACTGATTAACGGTTTAACGGCCGTGGCAATGCCACTGCCAAACGCTGCCGGCATGGAGCTGACTTTCCAGATACGGTGCGGTAGTATTTACGAAAACGATTCAGTGCGGGGGGGCGCCAACCTTTTGCAGCATTTACTCGCTAATAGAGTATCCTCGGCTTTAAGGAACGCACAAAACAAAGGGTCTCTTCAGCAGACTACCTTCCTCTCCTACACTACGCATGAACACAGTATTTTTAAGTTGAATACAACTTCCGCAAACATTCCACTTTGTTTAAGCCTGATGAAGGAATATTTGTATGATGCTTACATCCGCGAAGAAGAATTAAAGCAGGCGGTAGATTCGGTGCTGCTGGAAATAGAGCGAGGGATAAATGACCCTGCCTTTGTATTTGAAGATAGGATGCTGAAACGCCTCTACGAAAAGGACTATGACAAGATGAACCCGCTGGCTAATCCTGATAAATTAAAAGATATCAGCATAGCGTATATCCGGGATTTTCACCTCAGGTATTATGTTGTAAATAACACTACCGTAACCGCAACAGGAAACTTCTTGTTCATTCCTTTCGAAATGTATCTTAAACAAACTTTCAATGCGGTTCCTAAAAGTGCTTATGACCCGGAAGAGATTACCAATATTGTAGATATCCGCCCCATAACATTTACTTCTCAGTTTATTGTGGAAGATTCTGTTTCAGCACCTGAGTTTCATATTTTCTGGCAATTTCCGGGAACGAATTCCAACAATAAGGCCAGTTACATTGCCCATCTTTTAACCACCATGCTGAACGACAATGACAACTTCATTCAGGTGAAGGCGGCAAAAATGGGATGCAAAAAACTAGTGGCACAATATGAAGCCAACAACTTTGCAAGCATTTTAAGAGTGATTGTTCAGCCTGCCCGCTTCTTCACTACTTATAATTTTGTGGTGAAAGAACTGATGCGGCTTGAAAAAACACTGGTAAATGAATCTATGATGAATGCTGGAAAAGTTCAATTCCGCAAGAACTACGAAATACTGCAGCAGACTAAACTATTTCCAGAAAAGGTGGTACACCATACCGCATATAAGGATAACAAATACTATTCTCTGCTTATTGACAGCGTAATGACCATAGATGAGAAGTCGATGAATCTGTTTGTTCTTAATTACATGAGCAGGTCTCCACATATTACCGGAGTAAAAATAAGCAGCGCATTAAAAGCCAGCCTGAAACTGGATTCATTGTTTAATGATATTAATGAGAGTGTAGGGGATTATGTTTTCAGGTATCGACAAAATATAACTGAACTGGAAGGCGATACCAACTTAATGATGCAGAATAACCTGTTGCAGTGGTTGCGAATTAACAGCGATGTATATCTTCAGGTAAACGGCTACTCCGATGAAAGCGAATACAACAAGGTGCGTGATGATACCATACTTGCTTTTATTGACTCTGTACCCACGGTCCGCGCGCGACTGGCTGATATGATTGAAAAGAAGTCTTTTAGTCCAGCTATGATGCGGGCCCTGCGTATCGTTAAGTTCTTATATGAAAACGGTATAACAGCCGACCGCTTATCAGGCACCGGAATGAAATTTACTTCCGATACGGATGAGGCCGAAATAGAAAATATGAAATGTACTCTTAGCCTCGAAAAGCTGATGAAGCGGAGTATTGTAAGAGTGCGCAACCGATAACCATAATTCAAAAAAATGACAGAAAAGAAACCAAAAGATTCAACGATTATCATGACGGAAATCGTGTTGCCCAACGACACGAACGCTTTAGGAAATTTACGCGGAGGGAAAATCCTTCATTGGATGGATATTGCTTCTGCTATTGCAGCGGGTAAACATTCCAATGCGGTGGTGGTTACTGCGTCTGTAGATAATGTTTCGTTCGAGAACCCAATAAAATTAGGGGATGTAGTTACTATAACTGCAAAAGTTACTCGTGCGTTTAGCACTTCTATGGAAACCCACATTGAAGTATGGGCGGAGAACCTTCCTTCGCAAACCCGATATAAATGTAATGAGGCCTACTACACGTTTGTAGCTCTTGACAGTAACGGAAGACCTAGAAAGGCACACCCTCTAACCCCCGAATCCGAGGAAGAGAAAAAAATGTATGCTTCTGCATTAGCTCGCAGGGAACTTCGTTTGGTGCTTGCGGGAAGGCTAAAAATGCATGACTCAAAAGAACTTAAGAAACTGTTTGAGCAAAATTGATTTGCTCAAACAGTTCGTATTTAAGTAAGTTCCTATTAATACATTCTAACCTGTAAAGCAGTAGCCACATCCCTGCTGTTGAGCACGGCCCAATGCCCATACTCCGGAAGGAACTACTTGTATGTCAGGCAATATACCGGCAAGAAACTCTTTCTTAATGGAAACAGCATCACCACCCGTTTGCTGAGCAATTGCGGCACTATATACGGTCATCGCCATTTCGCATACACAAAACATAACTCCATTAGCCTGTAGTTCATTAATGCCTATCTGCACATTACCAACTCCCGGAATTTTAAAATCACCTTCTTTAGGTTGCCAAAAAGGGTTTCGTGTTGCCGGCTTTTTTGTCAGTTGATCCTGTGCTTCAAATACTTCACCGAGTTTATACTTCTCCCACAGTTTATTCTCCATAGCGTATCCTATAGCCGAATGACGCAGCACTACAACCACACCGCATTCGCTTGGAGGAGTACCTGTTTTTTCATTCGTCATTAAAAATACTTTGGGCCACGCAAAGGGAAATACTTCATGCGGATGAGTTGCATCGAACACCATTCTGTGCTTCCCTTTTATTTTCCCGAACCATTCATCCGCACTTCCTGCCGGAGAGAAAGAAGCAGTTGGCTTTGCAAGTGCCTGAAAAGGGAAATAAGAAGTTAAACCCATTGCGGTTAAGCCCGCAGCTATTTTTCCCAAAAATGCTCTGCGGGGATTGGCTTGTCTAAAATCATTTGTTTCCATAAAATTTTCGCTTTAGTGAATAAATGAATATGTATCTGGCTAAAGGATTAGTCGAACATCAAGGTAAACATTATTTCCTTTCTGAAGAAAAAATATTTGCACTAAAATACAATCCGGATTAAAGCAATGTCATTACATCGTCAACCCCGGGAATTCTGTTAACAGTAAAACCTTCGGCATACTTTGCACCTATAGGCATTCCGAAATGAACGGAGCGTGCTTTTACAAATTCTAAAAACTCAGGGGAAGAAATAAAAGTGTCCGGCTCAGTAGAATCGGGATTGTAGAATTGCGATTTATAAGCCAGTATGGCTTTCAGTTTCCGATCAAAGTATTTTGTTATATCTACAATAAAGTCAGGCTCAATATGAATGGCCTGTATGTAATTATACAATACCCTGGGGCGGAAAGCATCTTGCTTTTTACCTTTAAATTTAGTTTCAATCTTAGGCAACCCTGACAGAAAGCAAGCA
>JAZKEP010000230.1:0-28613 GCA_040387015.1 Bacteroidota bacterium | reverse complement strand
CACCTTGAATACCTTGGGTTCCTTGTACACCCTGAATGCCCTGTGGGCCTGTACCCCCAGTAGAACCCTGAGTTCCCTGGATGCCTTGTGGCCCGGTTACACCTGGAACTCCCTGGAGTCCTTGCGTTCCTGTAACACCTTGTATTCCCTGCAAACCTTGAGGACCTGTTGCACCAGGTATCCCTACACCGCCATTGCAATCGGCTGTATTGAAGAATCCATCGCCATTCACATCTTCTAAGGGATCATTAATATTATTATTGTTGCTATCCCAACAACTCTTTCCATTTGCCCCAGTATTTCCCTGTGGCCCCATTGAACCTGCAGTACCCGCAAGGCCGTTTACACCTTGGATACCCTGCGGACCTATACCACCAGTAGAACCCTGAATTCCCTGAATGCCTTGAGGACCTGTTGCACCCGGTATTCCTACACCACCATTGCAATCGGCTGTATTGAAGAATCCATCGCCATTCACATCTTCAAAGGGATCATTGATATTATTATTGTTGCTATCCCAACAGCTCTTTCCATTTGCCCCAGTATTTCCTTGCGGTCCCATTGGACCTGCAGCACCCGCCAAGCCGGTTCCACCCTGAGGACCGGTTGCTCCTACATCACCGGCAATTCCAATATTCCAATTAGAGAATGTACCACCACCTATTATTCTATCTACATTTACGGTTAGTGTTGTTCCTAAATAAACGGTAACCACTCCCTCCATATAATCGGAGGGTGTAGCTGCGATTCGCGCTCTATCATTTGGTAGATAAGCCAATCCCGGTTGTGTTGTCACGGTTTTACTTCCTCCTGCGATAGTCAATTGAGTAATAGAAGTTGCCAAATACCCAGGGCCATTCAAGCCATCGGATCCAGCGGGTCCTGTGTTTCCGATAGCGCCTACAGGACCTTGAACACCAGTGGGCCCGGCCATTCCATCAAATCCATTTACTCCTGAAATACCTGTAGGGCCTGTAGGTCCCGGGACTCCTCCTTGCCCGCTACATAGCGATGCCCATTGTGTATTTTTAAAATAGAAAAAGCAGCCAACTGTTATATCATAGAGCAATAGACCATCGGCAGGGTTGCTGATTGCTAAGCGCTGAGCTGTGGTGAGACGGGGAACGAGAAAACCCTGGTCGCCTGACTTTAATTCAAGGATGGAACTTGCATCGGGAGTTGCAGTGCCGATACCCACATTCTTACCCTGGGAAAATAAAGTGGCGCTGGTAACCAATAAAACAAATGTGAGAGTAAGGGCTTTCTTCATAAAATAGATTTAAGACAGACTAAAAACCTGCGGCTCCCTGTTTATTGGTTAACGCATCAAAGTTACATTCCCTTTTGCAGTTTCAGATTTCGCAGCTCCGTTAAAAGAATACTGACAGCTCCAAACGTAAACTCCCAACTCCTGTTCTATTCCTTTATAAATTCCATTCCATCCTTCTAACGGGTCGGTGGTTTCAAAAACCATTTCGCCCCAACGATTGTAAACCTGTAAGGTGTACTTGGCAAGGTCTTTATTCAAAGCCCGGAAAAAATCGTTCACGCCATCCTTATTGGGAGAAAAAGCAGTAGGAATAAGAAGAATTGAAGTGGTGACGTTTACTAATAAAGAATCGGAGGCTGTACATCCGGCATCATCGGTAACTGAAATAGTATAGTAGCCTGTTATGGCGGGATTGGCCACCGGAGTTTCGCAATTAGCACAACTTAATGTGGATGAAGGTGACCATGTAATGTTGGAAATAGAACCTGTGCCTATAACCGGATTGAAAGCGGTTGATTGACCTTGAGCAATGGTTACTGTTGGGCCAGCATCTACTGTGAATTTTTTCCTTGCCAGCGCAAAAGGTTCAGGCAAAAAATCGTTTATACCATTTACCAGAACGGTTGAAAATCCAAGACTGCTGCCCGGTGTAGATACTCCCTGATAATTCCAGCGATTGGGCAAATCCCAATGTGCCTGATCACTCCAGCTACCATCGGCAGAAGGGTCAAAGAACATTTTTAAAGAAGCAGCGTCATTGCCTACAGTATGATAAAGCTGGTGATAGAAATTCGGATTAACGGCACAAAGAATATCATCGGTCGTATTCACATTATATCCATCATTTGTGGCATCGCCTTTTACAACCATCGCTCCGTAAGTATTAGGGAGCGATGCAACAGGGGCATATTCAACCGGACGGAAAATGCTAGGTGGATTATTGTAGGAAGGGGAACCGACAGGAAAGAAATAAGTGCTTGTGGAGTTAGTAGCACGAGAAAGTTTTCCTGTGTTAACTGAACTTACAAAGCCATTATTCCTTGAGATTGTATTCGGGCCGGGGTTTGTAACCAACATTTCGTTTACATCGGTTGCAAGTTCAGCATCGTTTAGTTGGAGCGTGCCCGAGGTAACAGCATTAATAGTCTGACGCTTTACTGTATTACCTCCGAGGAGATTCAAATTATTGAAAGTAGTAACAGCGGAACCAGTAATCTGCTGAGCTCCTCCGTTCAATTCCACCCAGCTGTTGTTTCCTGTGTATGTGTTGTTGTTAATCCAGTTTCCAGTGAGGCGAATGGTATCTCCATCGGCAGTTATAGGGCCATCGTTTGTAATATCTCCTTCTACTACAACAGTGCCCAGGTTATCTATAAAACCAACACCCGCTATTTGATTATTATGAAGTGGACCTGATTTTACAATCATGAATCCCCCATCTTTCACATAGATATCGGCCCCGTTGTTATTAAACAAAGCCTGTGTGAAAGCTGCATTGGCTGAAATCAATAAAAAGAAGACAGCGTATATCCTTTTCATTCGTTGAATATCTTTTGTATTTGTTAGCTCCAGTTACGACAACTGTCCAGATTGTCTATGAGAATTTACTAATTCAGTTTTGCTCCGAGCACTACCTGCTTTTTAAATCTCTTTATCCTGCCCTGCAAGTTAAATATTTCTACGTAAATAATATAGATGCCTATCCGTGCCTTTTGGTTGTCATCGTCAATGCCATCCCATTGGAACCTTCCTTCACTGCTAAGTAATTCGCTTTTTATCAGTTCGCGAATTTCTCTGCCTCTGGCATCATAAACTTTTGCATTCATCATGTAACCCGGTTCCGAAAACTTATAGTTGATATAAGTAAAATCTTTTTCTCCGTCATTATCGGGAGTGAAAACCGCAGGATCAATATTTATCTCATCGTCACTGATTCCGGTTTCGGAATACTGAGAGTTCTGATAGGTTGGTGTTGCAAAACCAACTGTAGATGCAGCGGAATGCCAGTTGATTTTATCCTGTGTTGGTTTGTTGTAATCAATCCGTTCGAGGGAAACCCCATCGTCAGCATCCAACAAAGCAAAATGCCATTTGCTGCTGAATGAAAGTGAATCAATGGTAACCGAATTAGAAGTCTGCAATACACAAATTCCATCATCCGGAAAGTTAGGAAGTGACGAAACTTCAAGCAAAACATCGGGATTCGCCACATAATAATTCAGTTTGATGTTTTCAATATCCTCTGACAGAACTACAAACTCCTGAGGAAACATAACATAGCTTTGAGAACTAATCACTACTTCATCAAGCACAGTTAAAGGGTCTGTAATATCCATTTCCAGAAGGTTCAACTGACTCAAATCAACTATCTTGTTGGAGCGATTATAGAGTTCCACAAAATCGTAGCCGCCTGTTCGGGGGTTAAAAAGAACTTCATTGATAACAATATCATTTTGTAGAATACTGTCGGGAATGGCAAATCTTGCCGAATCGCTCATGCCAATGGGATTCCCGCTGCAATCGGAAAGGTTGGAAACTTTAATTGTGTAAAGAACACCTACAGAAAAATTATTAGCAAACTCCAAACGAACTGTTTCATAATCGGGTGCAATCGGAGTAGCCAGAATTGGAGAACCAAAACCATTATTTACAACATAACTTGAAATTACGGATGCACTGCCAAGGGCCAGCAACTCGTTGAAATAAAGCAAGAGCGTGTTGCTGTCTTCCAACGCAGCACGATTTAACTGAGGCAGAATTGTATCAGGGTTGTTTGCGATAACTGAATTTACTTTACCGGGAGTTCCTCCGCTTGCATCTATACTAGCTCTCCAGTTTTCAATTCCGTTGCAAGTATTGTTAGCATCCATCAATTCCAAAGTCCAGCCGCCATCTTTTTTCGCTTCATTATGATACCAATCATCGGTATAAGCAATGCGATGTATAAGCTTACCACTGTTATCTTTCAGCAGCAGTTGGTCGCCTGTGTTTGTAAGAGCCGGAAAAGAAGTAACAGCAATTACATTACTAAATGCTGCAAAATCAGCAACCGTTGTAGATGAAGTGAGAATCACAAACGAATCAGGCAATAACAAATAAGCCGGAAGAACTGCGCCACCTGAACTTGTTTTACTGAGGTTCCAGCTCTTTAAGTCTATTACCTTGCCGCTACGGTTAAAGAGTTCAACAAATTCTGCTTCCGGTAAGGAAACCACAGGAGTTGGGTCAGGGAAAATTTCATTAATAAGCACATCAAACTCAACCGCATTTCGCGGTATTGCAATCTGAGCTGTGTTGTTAAGCGAAATGGAAGTGCCTACACAATTATTGACGTTAGCCGTAAGCGTATAAATAATATTTGAATCCAGCGGAACGGGAAAGCTAAGAGTAACCCTTGTATCATCAGCTGAATCGAGCGTTGCAAAAGCCGGACTGCCGCCTCCGTTATTCAAAGAATAATTAGATGGTGATTCCGCTGAGGTTTTATCAAGGCTCTCGCTAAAGTATACTTCAATTTGTGAAGTATTTAAAATAGTTAGGCCAACCAACGATAGCGTTGAACCCGAATTGATACTGTAAACCGAATTTCTTCTTCCCGGTGTTCCACCGCGGGCATCGGTTGATGCAATCCAGTTACCATTATTCTTACAAGGATTTTCAGGATTGATAAGCTCGAGTGTCCAGCCGCCATCTGCTTTTGTTATATCGTTATACCAATCATCGATATAGTTAACGTAATGAATTACATTGTTCAAATCATCTTTCAAAGTAACATTGTCGCTGGTGTTATTTAAAGATGGAAGAGAACTAAGACCAACAGTTTTGCCGAAGGCTGTGAATGAATCTATGTTTGCGTTGGCGCATAAAATCAAAAAACTATCAGGTAGAATAATAACATTGGGAAGAGTGGCCGTTGCAGAGGCATCTGAAAACTTCCAACCATTTAGGGTAATAGGAAAAGCAGTGCTATTAAATAGTTCAACAAACTCTAAAGCAGGTAAGCCCACAGAAGGGTCCGGATCAGAAAATATTTCATTGATAACGACATCGTATTTATTACCGGGTTTCGGAATGGCAATGATCGCTGTGTTTTGATTAGAGATAGAACTGCCCGCACAATTTATAACATTAGCAGTGAGTGTATGAATAAGATTTGAATCAAGCGATGTTGGAAACGTAAGCGTTACTTTTGCAGGGTCAGTAGTATCCACTACTGCCGATGAAGGATTCCCTACGCCATTATTCACGGAATAATTTGCAACATTTTCAGCAGATGCCTTATCAAGATTCTCGCTGAAATGAAGTTCGAATTGAGAGGAACTCAGTATTGTGAGACTGACCAAGGATAAAGTTGAAGTAGAACTCAAACTATAAACCGAGTTTCTTCTTCCCGGTGTTCCACCGTTTGTATCGTACGAAGCAATCCAGTTGCCAAGTCGTTTACAAGGATTGAGTGGATTGATTAGTTCGAGTGTCCAGCCACCGTCTGCCTTTACAGCATCGTTATACCAATCATCGAGATAATTAACAGTGTGAATAACACTGCCGTTGTTGTCTTTCAGTATTAGGTTATCGCTAGTATTGTTTAAAGAGGGTAGCGAGGAAATACCCGCAGTAACACCAAACGTTGTAAACGAATCTACATTTGCGTTTGCACATAGAATTACAAAGCTGTCAGGCAGGATAGTTACGTTAGGAATAGTAACAGTGGTGGATGCATCTGAAAATTTCCAGCCGTTTAATGAAATTGGGAAAGCAGTCGTGTTATACAATTCCACAAACTCTAAAGCAGGCAAACCAACCACAGGGTCAGGATCAGCCATTAACTCGTTTATTAAAACATCATACTTACTTGCCACAAAAATCGAGAAAGGATGCACCGATGCGTTCATCACATTCGCAGCTTCATCGGTTACTCCCGAAATGCTTAGTGTGTAATTCGTTGCGTTCGCAAACACATTTGAAAAAGTGAGATGAACCAAAGTCAAATCGCTTCCGTCTCTTGCAGCTGACAATGGATTCCCGATTCCATTATTAACGGAGTAATTCGAAAGCGTTTGAGCAGAAGCTAATTCAACCGTCTCCGAAAACTTTACATCAATAGTGGTGTTTGAAAGAACGTTCACGTTGGTTACTGTCGGCCTTATTGTATCCGCAATTAACTGTGCAATAGAAAAGTCATCGAAGTAATATTGGTTATAACGACTGCCCGTTGCGTATTTGCACACAACCCCAAACCACGATGTAGCCGTAACCGAAGTATCAGTAAAAGTTCCTTCGGCAGTAAAGTTGGTTCCACCTGTGGCATCGGCAAATACCTGCCAGTTACCGCCTGTGTAACGAACTATTTTTATCCGCACCGAATTGGTAGTAGTGCTCGTCATAATTGCGTTTGCACCGGTAAACACTTTGGTAGAGGTAAGTCCGTTCTGCAAAAAAATATCAAGTGAATCTGTGTTTCCTGTTTCACCGAATTGAACATAGTAGCCATTCAGACTTGCGCTTAAATCAGATTGATCACTGGCGAGATAAACTTTTACGAGGTTGGTTGAGCTTGGATTGAAATCTAAGCGCATCAGGAAATTCCATTCAACTGAATCAATTAAAGTAGTAGCGGTTGACAGGTAAATAGTAGAACTTACCTGAAGTCCATTGCTGCGAAGCATTCCATTATCAATAGTAAATGAATCGGTTTTGCCAATCCATGCAGGGTTAGCAGTAAAATCACCATCCGAGAAATTATCGGTGAGCTGAGCAAAAGAAAAAAGAGGCAGAAAAACAAAAGCAATATTTCTGAGAAAGGCACAGAGAACAGGCAAGAAAAAATTTCTCTTAAATACTTTCATGAGATTCGAATATAAAGTTATTTCGCACCCTCAAAAATAAATTGAAATGAAAGTAGCTGTAGTAGGTGCCACCGGATTAGTAGGCACAAAAATGTTGCAAGTGTTGGCGGAAAGAAATTTCCCTGTGTCGGAATTAATTCCTGTTGCTTCGGAGAAGAGCATTGGTAAAATGGTTTCCTTTAAGGGAAAGGAATATGCCATAGTGGGTTACCAAACTGCGCTGGACATGAAACCGCAGGTAGCTATCTTCTCTGCCGGAGGTTCTACTTCTAAGGAGCTTGCGCCTATGTTTGCTGCTGCAGGCTGCACAGTCATTGATAATTCTTCGGCATGGAGAATGGAACCGAATATTCCTTTGGTAGTGCCGGAGGTGAATGCAAATATTCTTACAGCAAAAGATAAAATTATTGCCAACCCAAACTGTTCTACCATTCAAATGGTGGTGGTGCTTAAGCCACTGCACGATAAATATAAAATCAAGCGTGTGGTGGTTTCTACTTACCAAAGCGTAACGGGCACCGGCAAAAAAGCCGTTGACCAAATGATGAACGAACGCGCGGGCATTAAAGGCGAAATGGCTTATGCTTACCAGATAGATATGAACGCCCTGCCTCATATTGATGTATTTACCGACAATGGTTACACCAAAGAGGAAATGAAGATGGTGAACGAAACCAGAAAGATAATGGGCGATGATTCTATTCGCGTAACAGCCACTACGGTGCGAATACCCACTATTGGCGGACACAGCGAAAGCGTAAACATTGAGTTTGAAAAGGACTTTGATTTGAACGAAGTGCGCGACCTGCTTTCGAAAGCCGATGGAGTGGTGGTGTATGACGATGTAAAGAACCTAATTTACCCGATGCCAATTCATGCGCATGACAAGGATGATACTTTTGTAGGCCGTATCCGCAGAGATGAAAGCCAACCCAACACCCTCAACTGCTGGATAGTTTCCGACAACTTACGCAAAGGCGCAGCTACCAATGCAGTGCAAATTGCGGAGTATTTGATGAAACAGAAGCTTCTTTAAAATCGTTTTTTCAAGTAGTTTATTTCAAACTAAAAAGGTCAGATAAGAATCTGACCTTTTTAATGCTCTATTTCAAAGCGAAACTTTTGTAAACTTTCTGCGGAACCACCCCCTGGTTTTATAGCCGAGCATATACATGGCCGGCACCACCAAAAGTGTCAGGAAGGTTGCCGTCAACAAGCCATAGATCATGGTCCATGCCAAAGGCCCCCAGAACATAACGTTATCACCTCCTAAATACCAATGAGGGTTAAGTTCGCTGAAGAGTTTCGCAAAATCCATATTCAATCCAACGCCCAACGGAATCAATCCAAGAATAGCGGCAAAGGCGGTGAGTACAACGGGAGTCATACGGGTGGCACCTCCTTCTACAACGGCTTCCTCAACTGTCATTCCACGCTCGCGCAACTCGTCAGTAAATTCAATGAGTAGAATTCCGTTTCGGATAACAATACCTGCCAAGGCAAAAATACCAACCCCACTCATAACAATGGAAAACTTCATTCCTGCGAAAGTGAAGCCCAGCGCCACTCCAATAAGTGAAAAAGCCACCGTTGAGAAAATTATCATTGGCTTAATTACTGAGTTGAACTGCATAACCAGAATCATAAGCATAAGCGCCAATGCCATACCGAAAGCCACCATTAGGAACGAACCTGTTTCCTGCTGCTGTTCCTGCTCACCGGTCATTTTCACTTCATATCCTTCAGGAATATCCATGTTGGCGATAATCTGTTCCACCAGCGGAATTACTTCATTGGCGGTATATCCTTCTGATAAATCGGAGCCGAGTGTAACCACGCGCTTCTGATTTTTACGATTGATAACGCTGATAGAATTATCGTAACGAAGTTTAGCAATAGAGGAAACCGGAACCTGGCGGAACTGCCCGGTGCTGAAATCCATGTATGAAATGTTCACATTCATCAATTGCTCTACGTGCTGTCTGTCTTCGGCACGCAGCCTCAGTTGAATCGGTGCATCGTCATTCGCATCGCGGAATTTTGAAGTTTCTTTTCCAAAGAGGGCGGTTCTTAATTCAGCACCTACCTGTCCGAGGGAAATACCTTCGCGCTGCATTTTCTCTTTATCAATATCAATAATTATTTCGGGTTTGCTTATTTGTAAATCACTCTTTAAATCGTCAATGCCGTCAATAGCTTCTTTATCAATAGTGGCTTTCAAATCGCCAGCAATTTGCTGTATCACTATAAAGTCATCACCGCTTACCTCAATGTTTATAGGCTTACCCACCGGAGGACCGTTGCGTTCTTTCTCCACCGATATTTCGGCTCCGGCAATACCTTTGGCCCTGAACGATTTTTGTAGAGAATCTAACCAAAAGCCGGTTGCAGGAAAATCCTTGTCTTTTAACCTTTTCCTGTCTGCAAATTTTTTAAAGGCAATGGTTACTTTGCTCTTATGCGGGGTAGCCACCTTATCGGGATTTTGCGGATCACCGGCACCTAATCCTACGTTTGAAATTACAGATGTAACATCGGGATTGTTTTCACCAATCACACTGTAAACACGCGCTTCAATCTCGCGGGTTACAGAATCGGTAACGTTAGCATCTGTGCCCATCGGCAGCTTGCAATACACATATACAAAGTTGGGTTCGCCATTCGGGAAAAATTCAATCTGCGGCTTGGTGGAAAAGTATAGCATCCAGCTTAAAACCAACATGACAACAACTATTAATGGAATATAAACAGGACGGTATCCTTGGATGAAAACTACTAATGTTTTGCGGTACGCTTCTATTACAGAAGGCCACAACTTTTTCTGCCAAAACATAATGGCGTGTGAAAGAACAAAGTGATAGATTAATATGAGAACCATAAAAGTTACTCCGAAATTTCCGATGCCCCAGTTCTTAGTTGCATAACCAATAATTGCCATAACCGCAAAGAACAAAAAGCCTTTGTAGTAATCGCTAAGTTTTGATTTGCTGTGGTCGTCTTTTTTCATAAACGAAACAGCAAACACCGGATTCATGACAAAAGCTACAAAAAGCGAGGCTCCTAAGGTTATGATGAGTGTAATAGGAAGGTTCTTCATGAACTTTCCGACAATGCCCGGCCAGAATAATAAAGGAATGAAAGGCGCGAGTGTGGTGAGTGTTCCCGCTAAAACCGGAATGAATACTTCGCCCGCTGCATATTTTGCAGCCTGCACAATTCCGAAGTCGTACCGGTTATAAATACGGTGGGTGTTTTCAATCACCACAATAGCATCATCTACCACAATACCGAGCGCAAGAAGCAAGGAGAATAGAACCATAACGTTCATAGTCATACCCAAACTTGGCATAAAAAGAAACGCAACGAGCGTTGTAAGAGGAACCGAAAGTCCGACAAAAAACGCATTGCTGAATCCCATGAAGAACATGAGAATGAAAACCACAAAAATAAATCCGAGAATAACGGTGTTGATGAGGTCGTGTAACTGAACTCGGGTGTTTTCGGAAGTATCACCGGTTACTTTAATCTTTAATCCCTGCGGGAATTTTGTTGTTTGAAAATCTTCCAGAATTTCATAAATCTGGTCAGTGGCATTAATAAGATTTTCTCCGCTACGCTTTACCACGTTGAGCGTAACAACAGGTTTATGGTCGAGCTGCGCAAAGTCCTGTTTCTCTTTAAAAGCATCTTCTATTTCGGCAATGTCTTTTATAAATACTGTGGTTCCCGTAAAGGAGCGGACTACAATTTCGCCAATCTCCAAAGGATCTTTGAACTCACCGGTTACACGCAAATTTCTACGTAACTGATTGACACGAACTTCTCCACCGGATATATTTAAATTTTCACGCTGAACAGCATTTTCAATATCCATGAAAGTAATACCCGCACTTGTCATTTTATAGAGGTCCACATTTATCTGAATCTCACGATCAACCCCACCCACAATGTCAACGCGGGTTATTTCCTTCATACTTTCAATCTTATCTTTAAGGTCTTCGGCATATTCCTTAATCTGATCGATAGGGAAATCGCCAGCCAGATTAATGTTCATTATCGGCAACTCGTTGATATCGAATTCCTGAATCTGCGGATCATTATCTAAATCGGACGGCAGATCTTTTTTACCCTTTGCTACCGCATCGGTTACTTTTTGTTTGCAATCGCTGGGTTTTAAATCGGTATTAAACTCAACAGTAATTATAGAAACATCGGATAGCGAATTACTGGTTACCTTTTTTACACCATTGATACTCTTTACCTGTTTTTCAATCGGCTTGGTGATAAGATTTTCGATATCCTCAGGTGTGGCTCCAGGATAAATGGTAGCAACTGAAATAGTAGGAACTACTACATCCGGGAAAAGCTCCTTGGGCAAACTCTGATAGATGAGTAGACCTGAAATAACTATGATGGTGATGAATACATAAATGCTCGTAGCATTATCAATGCACCAACTAGTAAATTTTAGTTCTTTTAAACGTTCGGTATTCATCAAAAATATTTTTGCGTAAGCCCCTTAGGGGATAAAGGTTAATATTCAATTCGCTGGCCATCTACCACTTCGCTGAAACCGAAAGTGATAATGTTATCGCCTTCTTCCAAGCCTTCGGTTATGACGCTACTGCCGCCATAGTCTGCTCCAACAGTAATCATCTTTTTGTGGGCAAACTTTGCTCCGTTCTCCGGGCGAGCCACTAAAACATAGTCTCCCTCTGCTGACTTTTGGATGATGTTAGAAGGGACAATTATTACATTCTTCAGAATCGCGTCATTAATTTTCAGCTTCGCAATCATATTGGCAGCATATTCTCCTCGTGAGTTATTCAACTTTGCTTCCAACGAAAAGGTGCGTGACCGTGGGTCAATAGTTCTTGAAACATAACTGACCGTTGTCTGAATGCTTTTGTTGATATCGGGAAATTCAACAGTTACCTTATCGTTGCTTTTAACTTTTCCAAAATCACTGTCTGCCAGTTTGGCTTTCACTTTCAGATTCTGATCGTTAATAATCCGAATGCCCGGCATTAACTGGCTTGGTGCTGCCATATCGCCTACTCTTAAGTTTACAGCATCTACCGTTCCGCTGATGGGAGCGATAATCTTTGTCATTTCTAACTGCTTCTTTAAAGCTGACAATCCACTTTCTGCTACTTCTTTCTGCGTTTTAGCCTGCAGGTATTGAATCTCGCTTCCTACCTTTTGCTCCCAAAGTCGCGACTGCTTTTCGAAAGCTGTTTTAGCCAACGCAAACTGAGTTTCGGTAGAGCGGACCTGGTCTTCCAAGGCTGAAGTGGTTTGAGTTAAACCCAGAATCTGACCTTTGTTTACACGGTCACCAACCTTTACATAGATAGCAGTAACAATACCGGGCTGCTGGTTGAGCGCTATAATATTGTCTTCAGCATCTACATTGCCCTGTACTTCAATGAAATGCCTGAAGTCTTGCTTCTTTACTTCAGCCACTTTTATCAACTTTGTTTTCTGCTGTATATGAAATGAAGTATCGAGTTTAGCAATTTCCTTTTCCAGAGATTCAATCTTTACGGTCAGATCTTTTAACTCAGATTTATAGGTAGTTAATTCTTTTTTCTTGTCAGCTACATCTATTTTTTTTGCGGCATCTCCGCATCCCCCAAGAATAGCTGCTACAAACAATATGACTGCAAATTTTTGAAACCTCATGTTTTTATTTTTATGGTATTCTGATTACGATGAATTTGTTACTTCACTCCCAATGCCTTATCCAAATCAGCTTTAGCATTTAATACATTCAGAGAGCTTTGAATGAATTTTAAATTGTTTGTGGCTAAATCCTGTTCGCTTTGCTGAAGTTCAAAACTATTGCCGACTCCCTCATTGTATTTAATGGTAGTTCGATCAAAGATACGCTTGCTAAGTTCCTGAGCACGTTTCATATTTGCCTCGTCTATTAGTGCCGAATTAAATCCACTTTGAGCCGCTCTGAATTGCAATTCTGATGCATTTTTAAAATTTTCAAAATCGTTCATTGTTTTTTGCTGTTCAATTTTGGCTTGGTTCACCTGCGCAAGTTTCTCGCCCGAATCAAAAATCGGCACCTTTAAAGTTATACCAACGAGTCCCTGGTCGAACCAACTATTTTTCTTAAACAACTCACTCCCGGATTGCGACTGAGAGTTCCAGCCATAATTTAAAAACGCATACAGCGAAGGGAAATGCTGCACTCGTTTCTGGCGCATATCGTAATTCTTAAGTTTTATCCCTGTTTCTAACAACTGGTACTCAATCCGTTTTCTTGCATCAAATTGTTCTGCGATATTGGTTTGGATTTCATCCTTTAATTCTGTCAAATTATCTCTTAAAATAATTTCCTCATTAAGCGAAAGGCCCATCTGAAATTTAAGATTGGCCAATGCGACTTCGCTCATTTGATTTTGCAGTGCTATTTGACTCTCTAATGTTGCCTGGGCCAGCTCCAAACGATTTACATCTGTTTCTTCTACCAATCCTTCATTATATGTTGCACGAATGTCGCCTACTAATTTTTCAATTATTTTCAGGTTTTCCTGTAGCAAACCCTTTGCCTCAATAGGTGCAAGTGCCTGATAATAAGCTTTCATTACCGCATACTTCGTTTCAAAGTCGCTCATACGCGAACTTAGGCGTGCCGTTATCATTAAATCTTTTGCGGCCTTAATGCCAAATATGTATCGACCATCAAATAACAACTGATTTACCTGGACACCCGTACTTATATTATGCGGCAATACAAACGAAACCGGTTCACTAGGTGCACTCAATGCATTTTGAATAGCAGGATTAGGAGGAGTTCCATTAGTGGGGTTAGCAAGTTCCTGAAACACTTTGGCCAAAACACCCTCGCTAAAAGCTTTACCTAGTGCTGGTGATATTGGTTGTTTAAAATAATAGCTGTAATCGAAATTTGCATTAATTTTAGGCAATCCCGTAGTATATATTTCAAGATTCCGCCATTTGGCCTGGCTAATCCCTAGTTTGCCGTTTTTTACCGAATTATTGAATTGCAGTGCATATTCCACTGCTTCGTTTACAGTAAATGCCTTTACCGTTTTCTCCTGGGCAAAAACATTAAGGGAAAGTAATAAAACAATAGCCGAACAAATATTTTTCATATTAGTTTAATTAGGTCGTTCAACTCTTAAATAAATTGTGTTGCTCCAAATATTTTAATCCCTTGGGAGAAACTATCCCGCGCAAATGATAATTCAGATACTCTTTATATATTTCTATGTAAACGTATTTCTTCACGGGAAATAAATCCTGATCTACCAGCATTTCAATACCTCCGATGTATATTTTGGAGATAATGCCCGCATTCAAATCGTTTCGGTAAACACCCTGTTTTACACCTATCTTTACATTTTCCTCGATTCTATCTAGCATAAAATGAAATCGATGCTTATGGTATATATCCCAGGTTTCAGGGTAATACTTTTGCAAGTCGGTTAGGGCAGAAGGATTAAAATCCCTAACCTGATTATAGAAATAGGAAACCATCTGTATCATTTCATCCACAGAATTTTCTGCAGGTTTTATAACAGCCTCCAATTGCTTACGTTCGGCATCCAGATAGTTTTGCAAAGTCAGTTTGACTAACTCCGATTTATTTTCCACAAAACGATAAATGGTTTTCTTACTCATACCAAGTTCCTTAGCTACATCATCCATAGTAAGGTTTTTGATACCGTATTTCTTGAAAAGCTCTGCTGACTTTTCCAGTAAGAGAATTAATTGTTTGTTTTTCAAGCGGCCGCAAATGTATGCGATAAAAACTGTGGAAACAAAATTAAGCTCCAAAGTTTCCAAAAAGGAGTTTAAACCGCTGTAAAAGCAATCTAAAGCATATATTATAAGTTTGCAGGCGTATGAACTTTCAGGACCATTTCTCCCGCCAGTCGGAAATTTATTTAAAAGCAAGACCAACATATCCCGAGGAGCTTTTTGGATATCTTGCATCCATGTCTCCATCTCGTGATCTTTGCTGGGATTGTGCAACCGGCAACGGCCAAGCGGCAGTCTCTTTATCAAAATACTTCAAAATGGTAATTGCTACTGATGGAAGCGAAAAGCAAATTAAAAATGGTATTGTAAAGGATAGAATAGAGTATAAAGTCGCTACTGCAGAACACAGCAACATAGAAAATTCATCGGCAGACCTAATAACTTCTGCCACAGCTGCTCATTGGTTCAATCATGATTTATTTTACCAGGAAGCAGAACGTGTTGCAAAGCCAAACGGAATTCTTGCTCTGTGGACTTACTCAGAAGCAAAAATTTCGGATGAAATTGACAGACTGATGGATTGGTTTATGTATGATTTTCTTTATGATTATTGGCCAGATGCAAGATGGTACGTAAGAAACAGATATGAAACTCTTCCTTTCCCATTCAAGTCAATCCAAACTCCTGCTTTTTTTTGCAGTATGAATTGGAATAGGGAGCAATGGCTAAATTATGTAAAAAGTTGGTCTGCTTACAACAACTATGTAGCTAAACACAATTCTGATCCTATCAAGATTCTCTTGCCAAAATTGAACTTACTTTGGAATGATTCTAAAGTAAACCAGATAATATGGCCCCTTCATCTTAAATGCGCTATCTTGAATAAACTGAATTCTAATTAATGCCTAAAAAAAGTTAACCGAGATAACAATCCTATTGCCTAAGCTGTAAAAGACGTTACATTTGTTTTTGAACGAACAACAAAAATTTTAAACCAAAAAGCAAAGAAAATGAAAAAGTTATTTCTAATGTTAAGTATCACCGGAACAGTATTGTTAGGTACAGCACAGGATAAACCTGCTACCCCACCTGCACAAACGCCAGCAGCAGCACCGGATCCAAATGCTCCTGAATTTAAATGGGACGGCACTACCCTTGATTACGGCACTGTAACTAAATCAGATGAAACTGCAGCAGCCCGTGAGTTCAAATTTACCAATACAGGTAAATCGCCTCTTATCATTTCAGGATGCAAAGGTTCTTGCGGATGTACCGTTCCCACTTGTCCTACTGAGCCGATTCTGCCAGGCGGTAAAGGTTCAATTAAAGTTCATTATGATGTTAACCGCGTAGGACCTTTTACAAAAACCATAACTGTTACTTCTAATGCTAAGAATCCGAATGAAACTTTGAAAATTACCGGAACTGTGAATGATCCAAATGCCGGAAAAGAAGTTCCAGCTACACCAGTGGCAGCTCCATCACCTCTTGCTCCTCACTAATTGTAACTTTTAAGTAACTATATAAACGGGCTTGAGAATTTCTCAAGCCCGTTTTCCTTTGAAGTGAGTTACATTTGCACGCAATGAATCTTAAAAATGATATCCGAAAATTTTCTGCTAAGGAACTGATAGAAGAGTTCCAAAAAATGCAGGAACCGAAGTTTCGCGCTAAACAAGTGCATGAGTGGCTTTGGAAAAAATCTGCACGCTCGTTTGATGAAATGACCAATCTCTCGAAAGCTCTCCGCACTAAGCTTACAGAACAGTTTGCTTTCTACTCAGTTACCGAAAACATAATTCAAAAAAGCCTGGACGGAACAGTAAAGCTAGGGATGAAATTGCATGATGACCGCCTTGTTGAAGGAGTGATGATTCCTGATGATGAACGTAATACAGCATGTGTGTCATCACAGGTGGGCTGTACGCTTAGTTGCACTTTTTGCGCTACCGGATTTTTAAAACGTGAAAGGAATTTAGAAGCGGGTGAAATTTATGATCAGGTAGTATTACTCAACAAGCACGCCCTGGAGCATAGCGGAAAAGGACTCACTAACATTGTTTACATGGGTATGGGTGAGCCGCTTCTGAATTATGATAACGTGATGCAAAGCATTCGCTACATCACTTCGTCTGATGGATTGAACATGGCGCAAAAGCGGATTACTGTTTCTACTTCGGGCGTTGTGAGAGGTATTAAACGATTAGCAGATGAAGGGATGAAATTTAATCTGGCACTTTCGCTACATGCGCCTACCAATGAAAAGCGCAATAAGATTATGGATATCAATCAGTCAAATCCAATTGAAGAGGTAATGGATGCACTGAATTATTTTTACCAGAAAACGGGAAACAAAATCACCTTCGAATATATTCTATTCGATAAATTCAACGACTCGATTGAAGATGCTGACCGACTTTATTATCTCACCGACCAGGTGCCTTCTTTCGTAAATATTATTGAGTTTAATAACGTAACTGGTGTTGATTTGCGAAAGGCAAAACGCGAAAACAGAGATGCTTTTGTGGCGCATCTTCGCGAGAAAGAAGTAAATGTTGCTATACGCAGAAGTCGCGGAAAGGACATTGATGCTGCCTGTGGGCAATTAGCTAATAAAAACGATTAAGTCATTTATAGAGCCAAACATATAATGTGAGTACAGCAATCAAACTCACAATTATCCTTTTCATCCAAACTTCATTCATTGTTACACTCCAACGGCTAGTAATCCAGCCACCTAATGAAGTGCCCACACTCATAATTAATCCGTAGTACCAATGTATATTTCCTTTCCAGATAAAAATAGCAAGAGCTGCAAACGTATAAATGAGGGTAATAAAAACTTTGTAGTAATTAGTTTTGTTGATATTGAAGCGGTGAAGCAAAAGCATAGGTGCCATCAAAAAAAATCCAGAGCCAGCTTGAACAAAGCCACCGTAAATACCGTTGAAGAAATAAATAAAAACTCCTGCTATTTTATAAGGCAATGAAATTCTTTCCTCTGCTACTGCTTTTGCTTTCAGCGGGTTAAGGATGGTAATTACAAGAAACAAAAGCATAACCCCCAGCAGAACCTTATTAAAAATCTGTGCCGGAATTTTTACTGCGAATAATGCACCGATTACAGCTCCGGGCACACACGCGAGTGCGAGCCACCATTTATAAGCATCCCCTTTTACTCCTTTGCTTTCGAAACCTTTAGCAGAAAAAAAACTCTGAAAAATGATTGGAATTCTATTCGTGGCGTTTGCTTCGGTAGAAGAAAGACCTGTGAACATCAATGCGGAAAGAGACACTAAAGAACCAGCCGCAGAAATGGTATTGATGAATGCAACAGCAATACCCGCCAGAAAAATGATAACTAAATAAAGTATCTCCACGCGGTCGAATATAAGGGAATGGATGAATGGACAATTGATTGAAGGCGAAGAAAAGCAAACAACAGTTGCTCAAAGCAATTCTTAATTTTGGCGGCATGAGTAAAACTGCTTTAATTATAGGCGCCACGGGGCTTACAGGTGAACAATGTTTAATGGAATTGCTGGCTTCTCCGCATTACAATAAAATTATTGTTTTTACCCGGAAGCAACTGCAAACAACGAATAACCAAATTCATAACATTGTTACTGATTTCGAAAATCTTGACCTTATTCGGGAACAGATAAAAGCAGACCATATTTATTGCGCTATGGGCACTACCATTGGCAAAGCCGGTAGTCAGAAAGCTTTTCGTAAAATTGATTATGAAATTCCTTTGCAGGTAGCCAAAATTGCTAAACAGAATGGTGCTGAGAAATTTATCCTGGTTTCCTCCATGGGTGCCGATGCTTTATCGAGTATTTTTTATAGCAAAGTAAAAGGTCAGTTGGAAGAAGCTCTTGCCAAACTCAACTTTAAATCACTGCTTATTTTCCGTCCTTCTATTTTACTGGGCAACCGAAAAGAAAAAAGAACAGGCGAAGCAATAGGACGGTTTGTTGCTGAAAATCTTTCCTTCATATTTTCAGGTCCCTTGAAAAAGTATAAAGGAACCCCGGTTGATGTATTAGCAAAAAAGATGGTAAAAGCGGCACTCGAAGAAAACAGTGGAGTACATATAATTGAAAACGAAGACATATTAAAATAAATGACGATTAACAGAACACTTTTTACATTATTGGTGGCGATAAACACTCTCATACTGCCTGCCCAGAACAATAACATGTCTGCGGGTCAGCCAGGAGAGCAACCCTTAATTGATATTCGCCATCGATTTGTACCTGTTGGTGATGATGATCATTTTGGAGGCGAAGAAGTGGACTCCTTTCGAACCCTTCATTTGACAATTGCCGGAAACATCTACCAAACCGAACAACATCTGGCTTATGCGTTCGATAAACAAACTGGGAAGTATGATTTCAGAAACCAACTGAAATATGTTCAGCCTATTTTGGGGCTTGGCGATGTCACTATTGCTAATCTCAATACTTCCTTTGCTGATAATGTCAATAGCATGTTTTCATCACCTGATGAATTTGCATTAGCATTGAAATATGCCGGCATCAACACTTTAATGCACGCTAACGTGCTTACTGCTAACATTGATAAAGCAGCGCTGACGAGAACCCGCGACTTGCTATACTCCTTTGACATGTTCCACACCGGAGCTTTTACCGACAACAAGCAGCGCACCGGAAACTTTCCACTTATAATCAACAAAAAAGGCTTTCGTATAGCTATTCTCAATTATACTAAATTGAATACCCGCCCCTCTATTTCCCGTGATTTTATGATCAATGAGGTTAGCAAAATGTATATAGAAGGCGATATGCGTATGGCCAAGGCCAATAAGCCCGACTTTATTATTGTCTATTTTGATTGGGGCGCGAATTCGCAAATTATTCCTTCTTCTGTTCAAATTGATTTAGCAAAATATGCTTTTGAGCAGGGAGCAGATTTGATTGTAGGTACCGATCCGAATACTCCTATGCGAATTGATTATCTAAGTACCAGTGGCGTTGGGCAAGTAAAGGAGGGCATTGTTGCCTACTCACTTGGGAACCTGATAGCCAGTAACAATGAAATTAAAAACCGAAACGGCTACATCATTGATATGGAGATTAAAAAGAATAACTACACGGGAGCGACTAAAATTTTCGATTGGGGGGTTGTTCCTGTTTATACGTATTATGATACCAGCGCACAGAATGGCTCCGCTAAGATTTTTTCTGTGCCTTGCTCTGCCGTTGAAAGCGGGGATATTTTTCAGAATATACCCTATATTGAAAAACGCAGAGTGGTAAACAGCGCGTATGAAGTGAGAAAACTGTTGGGCTCAACAGCTGATGAAATTCAGTACAACCTGAATGAAATGGTGGTAAACAATGTGCAGGAAACCGTTCAACTTACACAGGCATCGCTCAATAATAAGTTCAGCTTGAAAAGAGAAAATGAAATTGAACCTGCTCCTGCACCCGTATTGCCTCCCACTCTTCCGGGCTCAGATAAAGCTGCTTCCCTGGCTATGCTTTATAACGATACCGTTATCACACCTAAGTCAACTCCTAAAGTTGTTAAGCAACCCACTACCCCTTATGAAGCAATGAAGCAAATGAGTGAAATGGTTTTTATTGAAGATGTTCCTGCCGCTGAAGATACTTCAAAAAGGAGAGCAGATACTGTCATTAGTATAACTGCGAGTAACGGTGTGGGAGTAACTTCCATTGCTCAACAAGAAAACAAGCCAAGTATTGCTGCGGTAGAAAATAGAAAACTGGAAATAAAGATTGATACAGTGTATCGCATTCAATTTTATGCTCTTAATAAACGCATACCGTTGGACACCAATTATTATACGCACCTAAAAGGATATGAAGTATTTGAAGAAGATGGTTACTTCAAATATTTGTTAGGAAAATACAAGAGTTTCGAGGAGTGTTTTAAATTCTGGAAAACTCAAATTCAGCCACGTTACAAACAGAGTTTTATAGTTAAGTATATTCACGGGAAACGATACTTGAAATGAACCTTGCCATTGATATCGGTAATACACAGGTTAAATTCGGCTTATTCGAACAAGATGAGCTCCAAGAAGTCTCATTTCAAAAGGGTGAGTTGGATAAAGTTCTTACCGATAATACCATCACCCGTGCTATTATTTCAAAAAGTGGCTCTGATGACACAATTGAACACAAACTGAAAGGTGCGGGTATCAATCCGTTGATTCTCTCTCACGAACTAAAACTTCCGGTCGAAATTCATTACCAAACACCCGAAACCTTAGGCGCTGACAGAATAGCCGGCAGTGTGGCGGCCAATTTTCTTTTTCGGGATGAAAATGTGCTGAAGATAGATTTCGGAACCTGCATTACTTATGATTTTGTAAACAGCAGGAATCAATATCTCGGTGGTGCCATTTCTCCCGGAATGATGATGCGCTTTAAAGCCATGCACAATTACACCGCAAAACTTCCTTTAGTTGACCCGATGCAGTTCACTTCTTTCGAATTTATTGGATATGATACAGCAACCTCAATTCTGAGCGGGGGAGTTAACGGTATAAAAGAAGAAGTGCTTGGCATAATAAAAGAATACGAAACGCGTTTTGGCAATCTGAAAGTGGTGGCAACAGGAGGCGATGCAGGTATGTTTGTTACTCTGCTCAAATGTGAGATATTTGCCCGCCCTTATTTAGTGCTGGAGGGCATGAATCGTATTTTAAATTATAATCTTTAGTGCAAATTCGCAGAATTGTAGCCGTTTTGATTTTTGTTGCCTCATTGGTTACAGGGCATTGGTCTTTTTCGCAGGCAACCTCCCCTTACTCCCGCTACGGGTTGGGCTATGTTCGATCTACGGTTTTCTCCGCCAACAAAGCAATGGGTGAGGTAGCAGCTCCATATGCCAGTTCGGTAAATATCAATTTCACCAATCCGGCCTCCTACGCCTCACTTACAAGAACAACAGTTGAAATAGGAGCTAACTTTGACGGAGTAAGAATCTTCACTAGAGATTCTACCTATCGGGCCAACAGTGCTTCCATCAACCATTTTGCTTTGGCATTTGTTCCAAATCCTAAGCGTAATGCCTGGGCTATAAGTATTGGCTTATTACCTTATACAAACATCAACTATACTTTCATTCAGAATTTTAATGATACAAATTCGGTGGGGTCGTACCGTGAAATATTCAGCGGAAAAGGTTCTTTGTACCAGGCTTATGCCGGTGGGGCGTATAAAGTAAAGGGCTTTTCAGTTGGAGCTAATGCCGGATTCCTCTTTGGTAAACTTGATTATCAAAAAACGATTTTATTCCCCGACAGCGTTGGTGCTTATGGCACGCGCAACCTCACCAACATGAACTTAAAAAGCTTTGTATACAGTGTGGGGATTCAATACCAGCGAAGGATTTTTCATAACAACAACGAACCCGATGTACGCAACGATATTTTTGTAACCGTTGGTGCCTATGGTTCAGGAGGAATGAAGATGCAGGCAAAACTTTCTAACTATTGGGAACGCTTTTCTTCAACCAGCGCAGGATTTGAAATTATAGATACCATTCAGGGAAATTTCGATAAAAGCGAAAAAGTGACTTTACCATTCAATATGGGCTTAGGTGTAATGTTTGGCAATGAACGCTTCTGGATGCTGGGCACCGATTTTAAATTTATGAATTGGAAGAAATATGATTCTCCGCTCAACAATGCCGGGTTAAGTGATAGTTGGCGCTTTTCTTTTGGAGCACAGATTACTCCCCGGTATGACGACCGCAAATTTTTCAATCGTGTTCAGTATCGCTTAGGAGGTTACTACGGTCAGAGCGAAATCAACTTTAATGGTAAAAGCCTGAATGAAACGGGCGGAACAGTAGGTCTTGGAATTCCCTTTAAGTCGGCTGCACGCCTTAACGTTACCGGAGATTTTGGCACGCGCGGAGGAAGTGATAAATCTGCCATTCGCGAAACGTACTATCGATTCACCCTCGGCTTTGTGGTGAATGATATCTGGTTTATAAAACGTAAATTCGACTAAGATGATTTGCGAATTACAACGTACGAATTACAAAGTACAAAGTAATTTCCATGTCAGATTCTCCTCTATTAATTTCTGCCGTTTTCTTATCCGTACTTCGTACATCGTGTTTTGCACTTTCTTTCTTACCTCCTGCAAGAACTCATTTGAAGATGTCAAACTCATAACCTCCCGCGCTAACGTAAAGATTGAAAAGGGAGAAGATGTTGAAATTAACTATTCCGATAATGGAGTGGTCCGTATTCAGGCAAGCGGCCCGGTGGTAACACGGTACAATTCCGAAAAACCCTACCTCGAGTTCTCGAACGGAATACAAATTCTTTTTTACAACGAAACACATGCTGTGGATAGTAAACTTACTGCCAAGTATGCCACCGCTATTGAAAACAGTAAATCTATGACGGCCCGCGACAGCGTAGTGGTGATAAACAACAAGGGAGAAATATTGAATACCGATGAATTGATTTGGGATGAAGACAAGAAAATTATTTACTCCAACTCCTTTGTAAAGATCACCACGGCCGATGAAATTATTTATGGAAACGGAATGACCGCCAACGAAAACTTTACCGATTATGTGATTAAACACATTACCGGTACCATTAAAGTTAAGACCAGCGAATTAGAATAAATTTGAATCATGAAATTTCTTCAATACTTAGAAAAGGCCTGGATATTTGCAGCTATTGCTTCGGTGATTGTGGCAATTTTCAACCTTATTACTTTAAGCACTTTCGATAACCGAGTTTACTTTCCGTTGTTTTGTGGCGGTTTTTGTCTGCTCATTTGGTTCAATGTTCGTGGCCAAAGAAGATTCAGGGAGAAAATGTTCAAAGAACCTGAGAACGGAAAACGGGAAGAAAAAAAGTAAGCCCTTACTTCGCAAAAAGCAAACTACCGTCTCCGTAACTCAAAAAACGGAAATCGTTTTTAAGAGCATAATCATATACCTTATTCCAGTTCTCACCCAGGATAGAAGCTACCAGCAATAACAGGGTTGAATTAGGCTGATGGAAATTTGTAACTAAAGCATTTGCTATTCGGAGCTTATACGGTGGTGCAATCATGATTTGTGTTTTGCAAATCAATCTTTCCAATTCATTTTTCTTCATCCAAATCAAAAGCGCGTCTAAAGTTTCCGAGACATTCCATGTTTTTGAAACATAGAATGCTTCGTTATAGGCATCCCACTGTTTTACTTCCAATTCACTCAAGGTCGCCTCAGTATTCAGTTTTGCTTTCACACCCATCCAGTAAAGCGATTCAAGGGTGCGAAGTGAAGTAGTTCCTACGGCAATAATGTTTCTCCCGGCTGAGTTCACAATATTTTCAATTGTTTCAATTCGCACGTCTATCAGCTCCGCATGCATTTCATGCCCTTCCATCTTTTCGCTTTTCACGGGCTTGAAAGTTCCTGCACCAACATGCAGGGTCACTTCATCAACCGAAACATTTTTCGATTTCAGCTTTTCAAAAATGGTTTCAGTGAAATGCAAACCTGCCGTTGGCGCTGCCACCGAGCCTTTCTGTTTGGCATAAACGGTTTGATAGCGATTAATATCTATCTCCTCGCTATCTCTTTTTAAGTAGGGAGGAATGGGCATCATTCCTGTGCGGTCTAAAATTTCGGCTAATGAAAGTTCCTCCGGCTGCCAGTTAAACTCAATCACAAATACATCGCTGGTGCGGGAAACAATTTCTGCGGTAAGCATAAAATCGGTTGTGCTGTGCTTCAGGATTTTCTCTTTCCATTTGCTCGCCCTGCCTATCAGGCAGTTCCAGCGCACCGATTTCTTTTTACTCATCACCGATGCCATCTCCGCATTTTCTTCAGCGGGTTCCAAACAGAAAATTTCAATTCGGGCACCTGTGGAAGTATGAAAGAACAAGCGCGCCTGAATCACCTTCGTGTTATTGAAAATCAACACCGATTTTTCAGGTATGTATGCATCTATGTTTCGATAAATATCTTCCGCTATTTCTCCCTGGCGGTAAACCAGCAGCTTACTTAAATCGCGTTCGGGCAGAGGATATTTGGCAATACGCTCCTCGGGCAGGTCGTAAGTAAAGTTTTTTATTTCAAGTTCTTTCGGATGCATATTGCTATTGGCACCGAAAATAATTTTTCCTTTGAACCGACATGTTATAACACCCCGTAAACCCAAACCATGAAAAATTTAGAAACAGAAATCATCATCAACGCACCGGCAGAAAAGGTATGGAACATTTTAACCGACTTCGAAAAGTTTCCTGAGTGGAACCCGCTGATATTGCGTATTGAAGGAAAGCAGGAGCTGGGCGCACAACTGCTTGTGGAGCTTAACAACGGCAAAGGAAGCTCGGTGTTTAAACCCAAAGTGGTGCGTTTAGAAAAAAATAAAGCCTTTGAATGGCAGGGTAATTTACCCTTGGGCATGTTTACCGGCCGCCATCAATTTCGTATTGAGAAGCTTAGCGACACGCAGGTAAAGTTTATTCACCGCGAAGATTTTAGCGGCTGGCTCTCGGGTTTAATTATGAAGCAAATTGGCGAGGGAACCCGAAAAGGATTTATTAAGATGAATGAAGCCCTGAAGAAAAGGGCGGAAGGATAGAGACCATCCTTTAATTTGCCTTAGGCAAAAATTAGTCTGCCTTTAGGAACAGGAATTGCGCGATTTAGCGACTTGGCAGTTTCAATCCATTCACCAATTACCACCTCCGCATTTTTCAAAGCTTCGGCATAAGTTTTTCCATCTGACATACACCCCGGCAATTCCGGAACTTCGGCAATGAATGAATTATCATTCTCACTCCAATAAATTATAATTTCATATTTATGATTCATCGTCTTCGGTATTTTGTTCAACAATTTTATACTTAATCAATAGTTCTCTTACCTGTTTAACCTGATAGGGTTTTGCTTTGCCGCTTTCGCCATTCTGCAAATTCATAATCTCTGAAACACCTTCTTTGTAAAAAATATGATGGCTTCCTTTTATACGCACTGCAAAATCATACGTTTCAAGTATTTTAACCAAGTCCGAAAAACTAAAACTTTTGTCAGCATTACCGCTCAACAATTTAAACAGCAGTTTTTCGAATTTGCTCATGCCTTACGAAAGTAACGCTTTGTTACAGCAACTAAAAACCCCGCACTATTGCGGGGTTTTTAGTTGTGGCTGGCTCTCGGGTTTAATTATGAAGCAAATTGGCGAAGGAACCCGAAAAGGATTTATGAAGATGAATGAAGCCCTGAAGAAAAGGGCGGAGGGATAACGTTCCGCGCATAGGCGAGGGCAAGGCTTAAATTGCACAATGCATATACGCAAAACGTTTATACCAAAATATACCAAAATTTATTTCTCGTAGTAATTAGCCTTGCTCTTGCTTATGCGCTGTTAGCAGCTGCTCTTTATTTTCAGAGCCATCTTCACTTGTCAAATATTTTGTCCGTAGCGTGATTAATATTAAAATACTTTTTTACTGATTCTCCATCTTCCTTCACTTCTAAAATATCAAGAAAGTAGCCGTTTTTATCCCTCCCTGATCCCATTGTTCCTATTGAACTTCCGAAAATATATCTTATCAAAATCTGGCCATCTCGTGGACCAAGAACAAAATAGGGTCTATCAATTGTCCCGTCTCCACTCCATACTATTGATCTAATAATTTTCATGGTCCTTTCTCTATGAAATGAAGCGCCTTCCTTATTGAGTTTCATGTAAGCAAATCCTTTTTCCATAAGTGCTGTAAAGTTTAAAGGATTTGTTTTTAAGACTTCATCAGCTTCAATTATAGCCTCGTTATATTTCTTGTCTGAAATTAGACCTTTAATTTCTCTTTCCTTGTTAGTTAGCTTGTATGGTTTGTAGTCCTTGTTGGCAGTAAACCCAATTTGTAAAGCAATGATATCCTTATTTGTCAATGTGGTGTCATTTGAATTGAATCGTTCTAATAGTTTTGGATAATAGTATTCGCTTGCCTTGTCCTTGCTTTTTTCAAGCAAAATCTTGAAATCATTATGATAACTAAAGTCCTGTCCAAAGACATATGTTGTCAGACATGCTAAAATGCTTGTAAACAGAAATGACTGTATTCCTTTTTTAGTTCTAATCACTTATTGATGAATTTTATTTAGAGTTGCAGCTAACGTTTTGCAGCTACCCGAAGGGCGGGACTTTTACCACAAAACTTGATTTGAAAAACTAAACTTTCATTAACCACTAAACTGTCTTTGGAACACGAAACCCCGCCTTTTGGGTAGGTGCTGTTACCTGCTGTGCTTTCACTTCTACATAATTTAAATAGTGTCCCACAAATAGTTGCCATAAAAACACAGAGGTAGTTAATGTCCAAATTTCTGAATGTATTGTCCAAGGTAAAAATGTCAACCCACCCATAAGTGCTACAATTACGAAATTTGATAATTTAACGTTGAGATTGTTGCTAATTTTCAGTGTTAACATTGTCGCTACTGCCCCAATTGTAGCAAAGAGCAAATGAAACTCTTTTGTCTTGGGTGTCAGGCTAAAATAATGAAGAACTAAATAAATTATAAGTGTACCCCCAACGAAAAGCTTTGTATTTTTTGCGATATTTTTAATGCTTAAAATAAAGACAAGTCCCCACATAGGCAAATAACCAAAGAGAACAATATAAGTTTCCTTATAAGTCAGAATGAGTAATTTTTCAAAGTCTGATTTTGTTCCTAAAAGGAGTCCCAATAAAAACAAAATTGTCGAGCTGATTAAAAGTCTTTTATGAAAGATGTTCATTGTTAGCATTGCTGGTAACTCAAATATACACTCAAGTTTCCCCCTTCCAAATACTATAAACATGCGCTTTTTGTCCTGCTATAGGATAAACAGCGCATGTTTAGTGGTTCGCCTTAATTTATACCTCCGTACACCCCTCCCTTTCCGATAATCACCTTTACTATCGGTCATCACCCTCCACATACCCGCTTTAACTAAAAAATGACAAAACAATGACATTCATTTTTTGGAGGCAGCCATACAGCCACCTTACTTTAGCCATGCTTTAGCACCACTTAAGGTATGGAAACACCACGTTTCATATTAGACCCGCCCTCTGAAACCGAAATGGAGACCGCCTGCCTGTTGGCCAAGGGCAAGAAGTATAAAGAAATAGCCGATATCCGCTGCCTGTCGGAAGAAGCTATTAAAGGCCACACCCGCAGTCTGCGTTATAAGTTTCACACCAACAAAACACATAAGGCCGTAAACTGGATGATAGGGTTAAAGTATATCTCCGTGCAAATTCTTCTCGATGACCTGCCGGCAGATTGGCAGCGATTTGTAAAGCCATAACCCGCCTGCTGTTTTTCCTTTTCTTTAAAGTACCCTAAAAGTAGGGTGGTGCGGGTGGCGCGGTTTATTCTGTTTTGCATACGGAACAAAACTTAACCGCCTGTCATGAAAATGCATCTGTCTCCATCCAATGTTAAACAAGCTATCATGCAAATGTGTATGTGGCTATCTAACCTTAGATGGAGCATTCCGCAAATGTGTATACGGCCATCTAACCTTAGATGGGGTGTCACAAAAACTTGTGACACGATTTTGTTCCACTCAAAAGAGTTTTTTCAATCAAACCATTCATTCATTCTAAAAAATCAAAGCTATGATTAACCCAATTCGCCTTTGCAACGACCTGTTTGATGACCGTGACCTTTCCGATGAAGGGCTTCAGGCATTTTCGGAAGATTTTCTACTTCGCATAACCAACAACAACCCGGGC
>JAZKEP010000229.1:6809-18948 GCA_040387015.1 Bacteroidota bacterium | reverse complement strand
CCATGCTCATTGCTGATTCAATAGTGAAACAGTTAAGATCAGGCATTTTTTCTTCTGCAATTTTGCGGATGATGTCCTTGCTAACTGTTCCTATTTTTTTACGATTAGGCTCAGCAGAACCAAGTTGTTTCTTGGTAAGTTCCATCAACAAGGCGTGAGCCGGAGGAGTTTTGATAATAAAATCGAAACTCTTGTCGGTGTATACAGTAATTACACAAGGAAGAATTTTCCCTTGTTTATCCTGAGTCTGCGCGTTAAAACGTTTGCAGAACTCCATAATGTTTACACCCTTAGAACCGAGTGCAGGACCAATTGGAGGTGCAGGGTTTGCTTGTCCACCTTTAACCTGTAACTTGATGAATGTTTGAATTTCCTTTGCCATTGTATTTCTGTATTATTAAATTATTTAAATCAACTGATTTTCTGAATCTGCATAAAACTTACTTCCACCGGAGTTCTTCTTCCAAAAATTTTCACGATTACTTTCAACTTCTTCTTTTCGTTATTTATTTCTTCGATAGTGCCGATGAAATCATTAAACGGACCATCTACAATTTTCACATCCTCATTGATGATAAACGGCTCTGCAATGGTTTCTCCTGCTTCGAGCATTTCGTCTGCCTTACCCAACAACTTAAATACTTCCGGGTGTGAAAGAGTACCGAGAAAACCAAGAACGCCATGCACTTGTCTAACAGTGGTCCACATTTCCTGGGTCATTTTTTTATCCTCCACTTCCATGTAGATGTAGCCCGGGTAAAGCGTTTTTTCCTTAATCGTTTTCTTTCCTGCCTTAATGGTATAAACCTTTTCGGTAGGCACGAGAATATTCAGCACAACTTTGTCCCATTTAGCGCGGTTTATTTCCAGAATAACATGCTCCCGTATCTTTTTCTCCTGACCGCTAATTACCCGAATGACATACCACTTTTTATCTTCTGCCATGTTATCCGATTATCATTTTGTAAAGTTCCTGTGTTCCGTATTTAAACACCACATCTATGAATAACACTATCAACGATATCATGAGTGATGTAATTAAAACCACCACGGCACTATCCTGCAGCTCTGACCATGTAGGCCAGGTCACCTTATGTACTAATTCATCGTAGGCCTCTTGAAAATATAAAGTGATTTTTTCCATTTATGTTGTATGTTCCTGTTAATCTAAATTCCAAATCCAAAATTCGTTGCAGGGGCAGCCAGATTCGAACTGACATCAAGGGTTTTGGAGACCCGTATGCTACCATTGCACCATGCCCCTAATGTTTTTGCCAGTGAGCTTCATAGCTTCAATTTTGCCAAAACCCCATCAGCCCTTCTGCAAAAAGGGACGCAAATATAAGGAGTTAGTTGAATTGCCAAAAAAAATCTATAGTTATTAGAGAGGTAATAATTGAATTTGAGTGAAAAGTGAAATTTATGGTTCGAATCGTTTTTTCTATTCTTGTCTGTTTTCATCGTCCTATCCGAAAATATTTATGAGCCATTCCCGAAGTCGGTAATGGTTGGGAAATATATTTTCTAAGCATTTCCGAAGTCGTATGTGCCGTTCGAAAACATTTTTCCGCCATTTCCCAAGTTGGAAATGCCCGGGAAATATATTTTTTCGACACCTCTGAACTTGGAAGTGCCGCAGAAATATATTTTTTCGACACTTCTAAAGTTGAAAATTGCCCGAAAATTTATTTTCGAAGCAGTTTTAACAATAAAAATGTTGTTTGAGGGGAATTTTGAAGAGCATAGGCCTAAAATGAAAATTCCCCCAATTTCTTGGGGGAACCCTTTCACTTTCCTTTATCGGGATCCTCTCAATCGGACTGACCAAAGTCTGACCGAAATTGAAGAACTACCCTTCTAATATTACATAAGAACCGATAGCGCCAGGAACCGATCCTTTGATAAGGATCAAATTTTGGTCAGCTAACACTTTCACTATTTTAAGGTTGAGCGTTTCTACACGGTTACCGCCAGTTCTACCCGCCATGCGCATTCCTTTGAATACACGTGCCGGATCGGAAGAAGCACCGAGCGAACCCGGAGCGCGCTGACGATCATGCTGACCGTGCGTTCCCCAACCCACACCGGAAAATCCGTGGCGTTTTACAACACCCTGGAATCCTTTTCCTTTTGAGGTTCCTATTACGTTTATCAAATCACCTTCTTCAAAAGTGGTAGCTAAAATAGTGTCGCCTACCTGTTTCTCAAATTCATAATCGCGAAATTCAACTACCTTTCTTTTAGGAGTGGTACCTGCTTTCTTGAAATGTCCCTGAAGAGCTTTGGGTGTTTGCTTTTCTTTTTTGTCATCAAACGCTAATTGAATAGCGCTGTATCCGTCTGTTTCAACGGTTTTAATCTGCGTAACAATACAAGGTCCTGCTTCCACTACCGTTACAGCTTCGCTGCGCCCGTTGTCGAAGACACTTGTCATTCCTACTTTTTTTGCAATTAATCCTTTCATACTATTTGGTTTTAGCGGAGCCCTTTTAGTCGCAGCTCATAAATGAATAAACGATTTAAAAATTCGAGAATGTGATAATTCGAGAATAATTTGATTTGAGATTTCATTCTCAAATTCTCACATTAGCATTATGCCTTTATTTCTACTTCCACTCCGCTTGGCAATTCCAGTTTCATCAAAGCATCAATAGTCTTTGGTGTTGAAGAATAAATATCAAGCAGTCTTTTATATGTGCAAAGCTGGAATTGTTCTTTACTGTCGTTGTTCACGTGCGGAGAACGGTTGACAGTAAATACTTTTCTGTTGGTAGGAAGAGGCACCGGACCGTTTACTACAGCTCCTGTATTCTTCACAGTCTTTACAATCTTCTCGGCACTTTTGTCAACGAGATTATGATCGTAGCTTTTTAATTTAATTCTGATTCTCTGGCTCATAAAAAGAACGTTTTTCTGAAAATTATTAGTTAATGGTTATTAGTTAATAGTGGCTTACTCTCCTACTGCACTGCTTCTTGACTTACCCGAATTTTTAGCAATCACCGCTGAAGCAACACCTTCAGGAGCCGGTTGGAAAGCGAAGAACTCCATTACCGAAGTAGCACGTCCGGAAGTAATAGTTCTTAATTGTGTAACGTATCCGAACATTTCACTCAATGGAACTTTCGCTTTTACTACCTGTGCATTCACCTTAGCCTCCATGCTCTCTACTAATCCTCTTCTTCTGTTCAAATCACCTACTACATCTCCGGTGTTCTGATCAGGAGTAATAACTTCCACTTTCATGATTGGCTCAAGCAATACCGGTTTGCAATTTTTGGCAGCAGTTCTGAAAGCCACTTTTGCACACAATTCGAAAGAAAGTGCATCGGAGTCAACCGCGTGGAAAGAACCATCAAACAAACGAACTTTCAAGCTATCTAACTCATATCCTGCCAACACTCCTGTCTTCATCGCTTCTTTGAAACCTTTTTCTACCGAAGGGATAAACTCACGGGGGATTGCACCTCCGAATACATCATTCACAAACTGTAGACCAATGGTACCTTCATCAGCAGGGCCAATCTCAATCTTTATATCGGCAAACTTACCGCGACCACCCGTTTGCTTTTTATATTGCTCACGGTGCTCAACAGTTTTAGTCAATCTTTCTTTGTAGTTAACCTGAGGTGCGCCCTGGTTACATTCTACGTTAAACTCTCTGCGTAAACGATCTACCAGAATTTCGAGGTGTAACTCACCCATTCCTGCAATAATAGTCTGGCCGGTCTGCTCATCGTAAGATACTTTGAAAGTAGGATCTTCCTCAGCCAATTTACCCAATGACATACCCAACTTATCCAAATCTTTCTGCGCCTTAGGTTCAATAGCCAAAGAGATAACCGGCTCAGGAAATTTCATACTTTCCAATACAGCAGGATGCTTTTCATCGCAAAGCGTGTCACCGGTACGAATATCTTTGAAACCTACCGCTGCTGCAATATCACCAGCCTCCACTCGGTCAACCGGATTCTGCTTGTTAGCATGCATCTGGAATAAACGTGAAATACGTTCTTTCTTTCCAGTACGAGTATTCAGAATATATGAACCTGCATCCAATGCCCCTTGGTAAACTCTGAAGTATGCCAAACGGCCTACATAAGGATCGGTAGCAATTTTGAATGCTAATGCACAGAAAGGCGCATCTGTATCAGGATGCACTTCAATCTCCTCTTCAGTATCAGGGTTGGTTGCCTTAATGTTTGGCTTATCCTGTGGTGAAGGAAGAATAGCACAAACAGCATCTAATACAGCTTGAACTCCTTTATTCTTAAACGCAGAACCGCAATACATGGGAACTACCTTTTGGGCAATTACCGCTTTACGAACTGCCGCAGTGATTTCTTCAGGTGAAATGGAGTTAGAATCAGCAAAGAATTTTTCCAACAAATGGTCATCAAACTCGGCTACCTGCTCCAGCATCTTTCCGCGATACTCATTTACCTCTTCCACTAAGTCAGCGGGAACTTCAATTTCTTTTGAAGTCATTCCTTTATCATCTTCGCTCCAGATAACCGCCTTATTGGTAATCAAATCAACTACACCTTTAAAGTTCTCTTCGTTGCCGATAGGAATCTGCATTACCATAGGTATAGAACCAAGCATGGTATTTACCTGCTTAACCACATTGAAGAAGTCAGCTCCCTGACGATCCATTTTATTTACGAAACCAAGACGAGCAACTCCATAGTTATCTGCCAAGCGCCAGTTAGTTTCTGACTGAGGCTCAACACCATCAACAGCAGAAAACAAGAAAACCAATCCGTCCAATACCCGGAGCGAACGGTTCACCTCTACAGTAAAGTCCACGTGACCGGGAGTATCAATAATGTTGATGTCGTACTTCTTATCTTTCCAAGTCCATGCACAACGAGTAGCTGCCGAAGTAATAGTAATACCACGCTCCTGCTCCTGCTCCATCCAATCCATAGTGGCGGCACCTTCGTGCACCTCACCAATTTTGTAGTTTACACCAGTGTAATACAAAATACGCTCGGTAGTGGTTGTTTTACCCGCATCAATGTGTGCTGCAATCCCAATATTTCTCGTATAACTTAAATCCTTTCCCATCTTGTTTTTAGTGTCTCTTCGTTTTTATATTTGGTAAGCTCGGATTCTTAGAATTTAGAATTTAAAGTGCGCAAACGCCTTGTTGGCTTCGGCCATTTTGTGAGTATCCTCTTTTTTCTTGAATGCACTTCCTTCACCTTTAGAAGCAGCTACTATTTCAGAAGCTAATTTATCGGCCATTGATTTACCATTGCGCGCACGGCTGTATTGAATCAACCACTTCATAGCAATGGATGCTTTTCTATCGCCACGAACTTCTGTAGGAATCTGGAAATTGGCTCCCCCGATTCTTCTTGATTTTACCTCTACAGAGGGTCCAACATTCTGGATAGCTTTTTTCCATACTTCCATTCCGCTTTCTTTAGTTCTTTCTTCAACTAATTCAAGGGCTCCGTAGAAAACGGTATAAGCAGTTGATTTTTTGCCTTCGTACATGATACGGTTTACAAATTGTGTAACCATTATATCACCGAACTTTGGATCTGGCTGAACGTATCTTTTGGGCGCTTTTTTCTTTCTCATGGAGATTGATTTTTACTAAAGTCTTATATTTTGATTATTATTTCTTTTTTGCCGGGGCTACTGCACCTGCCTTAGGTCTCTTAGTTCCGTATTTTGAACGGCTCTTCTTTCTGTTCTCTACCCCTGCGGTATCCAACGAACCACGAACGATGTGGTAACGAACACCCGGAAGATCCTTAACACGACCTCCGCGGATAAGCACAATCGAGTGCTCCTGAAGGTTGTGTCCCTCGCCCGGAATGTAGGCGATGATTTCAACCGCATTGGTCAAACGAACTTTAGCCACCTTACGGAGCGCTGAATTCGGCTTTTTAGGAGTGGTTGTATACACACGTGTGCACACGCCTCTTTTCTGAGGACAGGAATCGAGGGCACGGCTCTTAGATTTGGCACGAATGGCCTGACGCGATTTTCTTACTAACTGTTGTATTGTTGGCATTCAACTAAAATTTTGGGACGGCAAAAGTAGATTTATTATTGGAATATCAAAAAAGGTGAAGAAAAATATATCAGGTAGAATATCAGATAATATTTTGAGCTATCTTTAAAAAAATAGGCGTTCCTGATATCAGGAACGCCTATGAAATTTATCAGAGTTGGTTTTACTCGAACTTTAAATCCAAAGCCAAGCCTCTTAACTCGTGCATTAACACGTTGAATGATTCAGGTGTTCCAGCTTCCGGTAAGTTATCGCCCTTAACAATAGCTTCGTAAGCTTTTGCACGGCCGATAATATCATCAGACTTAACAGTAAGCAATTCCTGAAGAATGTTAGCTGCGCCATAAGCCTCAAGCGCCCAAACTTCCATTTCTCCAAAACGCTGACCTCCGAACTGTGCTTTACCACCCAGCGGCTGCTGTGTAATAAGTGAGTAAGGTCCGATAGAACGTGCGTGCATCTTGTCGTCTACCATGTGTATCAGCTTAATCATATAAATGATACCTACGGTAGTTTTCTGGTCAAAACGCTCTCCTGTTTCTCCGTCAAACAAATAAGTAGAGCCGAATTCAGGTAAGCCTGCCTTCTTAATATAGCTGTCAATTTCGTCCAAAGAAGCACCGTCAAAAATAGGGGTAGCGAACTTCACTCCCAACTTCTGACCTGCCCACGCAAGAACTGTTTCATAAATCTGACCTAAGTTCATACGCGAAGGAACCCCTAGTGGATTCAAAACAATATCAACCGGTGTTCCGTCTTCAAGGAAAGGCATATCTTCCTGACGAACGATACGGGCAACAATACCTTTGTTACCGTGGCGGCCCGCCATTTTATCACCCACTTTAAGCTTACGCTTCTTAGCGATGTAAACTTTAGCCAGTTTCAATACACCTGAAGGGAGCTCATCACCAATAGAGATGTTGAATTTCTCACGCTTGTATTTTCCGGTTTCTTCATTAGCGCGGATGTTGTAGTTATGCAACATCATCTTCACCAATTTGTTGGTGTCTTCGTCTTTAGTCCAGTTGTTACCGTCCACTACATTATATTCCAGATCGGCTAAAACCTTAGAAGAGAATTTAGTTCCCTTGCTAACCAACTCTTCCTTATAGATAGTTTGGATACCGGTAGTCACCTTTCCGCTAAGGATACTCATCAACTTTTCAATGAGTGTATTCTTAACTTCTGCTGCCTTCTTGTCGAAGTCTTTATCAAGTTTCTCAAGAGCCGTTTTTTCCTTCACTTTAGAAGTTTTATCCTTCTTTGCTCTTGCAAACAGTTTTTTAGAAATTACGGTTCCTTCAACACTTGGCGGAACTTTCATAGAAGCATCTTTCACATCACCGGCCTTGTCACCGAAGATAGCGCGAAGAAGTTTTTCTTCAGGTGTTGGATCGGTCTCTCCCTTTGGAGTGATTTTTCCAATCAGGATATCACCTTCTTTTACTCTTGCTCCAATACGGATGATACCGTTATCATCTAAATCCTTGGTTGCTTCTTCCGAAACGTTCGGTATATCCGGTGTCAATTCTTCTTCACCTAGTTTAGTATCGCGAACTTCCATTTCAAACTCTTCTACGTGAATAGAAGTGAAAATATCATCGCGCACTACTCTTTCAGAAATAACGATGGCATCCTCAAAGTTGTAACCCTTCCAAGGCATGAAAGCCACTTTCAGGTTAGCTCCCAGTGCTAATTCACCGGTTTGAGTTGCAAATCCTTCGCAAAGGATCTGGCCTTTTGTAACACGCTGTCCTTTTCTTACGATTGGTTTCAGGTTGATACAAGTACTTTGATTCGTTTTCAAAAATTTCGGAAGATTGTAGGATACCTTCTCATCGCGGAAAGAAACTAATTTCTCTTCTTCGGTGCGGTCATACTTAATTACAAGCGTACTTGCATCTACATATTCTACCACACCGTCTTTTGCAGCATTGATAAGATTACGAGAATCAAGAGCAACTTTTCCTTCCAGGCCGGTTCCTACAATAGGCGCCTGCGGCTTTAACAATGGCACCGCCTGACGCTGCATGTTTGAACCCATCAAAGCACGGTTCGCATCATCATGCTCAAGGAACGGAATCAAGGATGCAGAAACACCTACAATTTGGTTAGGAGCTACGTCCATATACTGAACCTCATTAGGCTCAAGAATTGGGAAGTCACCCTGAAAACGCGATTTAATTTTATCGGTGATAAAGTTTCCTTTCGCATCCATTTCGATATTGCTCTGCGCTATCTTCACTAAATCTTCTTCCTCTGCAGAAAGAAAATCTACTTTACCTTTCAGGTTTACTTTACCGTTATCTACTTTGCGGTAAGGTGTTTCAATAAAGCCCATGCGATTTACTTTGGCATGAACGCAAAGAGTAGAAATCAAACCGATATTCGGACCTTCCGGTGTTTCGATGGTGCAAAGACGGCCGTAGTGAGAGTAGTGAACGTCACGAACCTCGAAACCTGCGCGCTCTCTTGAAAGACCACCAGGCCCTAAGGCCGAAACCCTACGCTTGTTAGTAATTTCAGCAAGAGGATTGGTTTGATCAAGGAATTGAGAAAGCTGTGATGTTCCGAAGAATGAATTGATAACAGAAGAAAGTGTTCTCGCGTTGATCAAATCAACAGGCGTGAACACCTCATTGTCGCGAACGTTCATACGCTCACGGATGGTTCTTGCCATACGGGCTAAACCAACACCAAACTGAGAATACAACTGCTCTCCAACTGTTCTTACACGTCTGTTGCTCAAGTGATCAATATCATCAATCTCCGCCTTCTGGTTAGAAAGGTCAACTAAGTATTTTACGATATGGATAATATCAGTCTTGGTAAGAACACGGGTATCCATGTCAATATCAAGTTCCAGTTTCTTATTGATTTTGTAACGGCCTACTTCACCTAAATCATAACGCTTATCGCTGAAGAACAATTTCTCAATGATTCCACGAGCTGTTTCTTCATCAGGTGGTTCAGAACCGCGAAGCTGTTTGTAGATATGGTTCAAGGCCTCAATCTCTGAGTTCGAAGTATCTTTATTAAGGGTATTGAAGATGATAGAGAAATCGGCAGTCTGCGTTTCTTTGTGCGCGAAGATGCTTTTCACTTCCGATTCAAGAATCAAAGCGATGTTTTCATCATCAATGATTGTATCGCGCTCTAACAATACTTCGTTACGCTCAATAGAAACTACTTCACCGGTATCCTCATCCACAAAATCTTCCATCCATGTTTTAAGAACCCGGGCGGCAAGCTTTCTTCCAATTGCTTTAGAAGCAGATTTCTTGCTCATTTCAATTTCATCGGCAAGATCGAACAGGGTAAGGATATCTTTATCAGTATCGTAACCAACTGCACGAAGCAACATGGTTACAGGGAATTTCTTTTTACGGTCAATGTAAGCATACATTACATTGTTGATATCGGTAGCAAACTCCATCCACGCTCCCTTGAAAGGAATAACGCGGGCAGAATAAATCTTGGTTCCGTTCGGGTGGAACGACTGACCAAAGAATACTCCCGGACTACGGTGCAATTGCGAAACAATTACACGCTCAGCGCCATTCACAATAAAAGTTCCTTTCGGAGTCATGTAAGGAATGTTTCCTAAGAATACATCCTGAACAATGGTTTTGAAATCGATGTGCTCAGGGTCGTTACAGGAAAGCTTCAGCTTTGCCTTTAACGGAACACAGTAAGTTAAACCTCTTTCCACACATTCTTCCATAGAATACCGCGGAGGATCAACGAAATAATCGATGAATTCAAGAATGAAAATGCTACGGGTATCGCTGATAGGGAAATTTTCGGAAAAAACCTGGTATAAACCCTCTTTGTAACGGTTTTCGGGTGTGGTTTCAAGCTGAATAAAATCGCGATAAGTTTCTAACTGAATATCGAGCAAATCGGGTTGTTCGTCAGGAAGTTTAATTTTCCCGAAGTTGATTCTTTCTGCGCTTTTCTTGAGGATTTCTGCCATAGCGGATATATATTGATGTAGTTAACTAATCTCCAAAATAAAATACGAATGCAAGCATTTTCTCCTCTGAAAAGAGGGGTTAAAACACCTGTAAAATCAACATTCTGATAAGATATTTTGGAACCGGTTTTGCAAAACGGACTGCAAAGATAGTTTTCGGGCTTAAAGTTCCAAATTGTTGGCGTAATATTTGTTAAAGCCGGAAACCAAGCGATAACAGCAAATTCTTATAGCCTAACCAGCTTCTTTACCACACTGCTTTTAGATGAACTTATACGCAGCAGGTAAACCCCGCTGACTGCATTGAATTCAACCACCGGATTTGGAGAGGTAATGGGCAACTTGTAAACAGACTTACCGTTGGCATCAAAAACTTCGGCTATACCGCCTATCAGATTTTCGCCAACAGTTAAAGGCCAGCTATTGTTTGAAGGGTTGGAGTGGACCCGTATGGAAATATCTTCGGGCAAGGCATTTATGCTGCTTACCACACAAGAAGGAAATTGATTGGCACCTGCCAACTCAACCCCGGTTGAAAAAGGAATATTGTTTTCGATAATTGTAGCCCCCAATACATCGGTAATACGGAAAGTAAAAGGACCCGCAGCAGCAGTGCTTAATGAAATGAAAAACATGTTATCACTTCTGCGTGCCATAGCAGTAAAGGTGCTGCCATCGGTACTAAACTCAAGTTGACTTACGGCATACCGATGATTGCGAACCTGCGCCTCGATATAATAGGGATTAGAATTTGTTCCGATATACAGATTTACATTTCCCACTACCGGACAGGGTACGTAATGCCATTGCATGGTTGTAATTCCCAGGTTAGTATCAGCTATAGCCGCAAACGTCATTGGGCTTAGGTCGAGGCTACCACTTGTGCAGCCGGGGCATTGGTCTTCTATACTGGCTGTAACACTGCCCAAGGGCCCGGTTATTTGCATACAGGCCCCACAACTTGCTGCAGTATCGTATTGAAAAGGATTGATAGCTACTGTGTAAACAGGCGATGCCGGCACCGGAAAGCTGCAATTACCAATTGCAGTTACCTGATAATAAGTGGCGCTACCTACATAATTCGTGGTATCCAGACATGGCTGCGCTGCAGCACTGAAACAGATAAACAGAGATAATAAAGTATAAAAACGAGGCATAGTTTTTTTCGCGAAATTAATAATTGACGAAACTATAACCTCACCAGCTTTCGTACAACCGTGCTTTTGCTTGAGCTTATGCGCAGCAGGTAAATGCCTTTGGGAATTTCGGGAGCAATTGCGGATTGCGGATGGGTGATTGCGGTTTGAAATACAAGGCTACCGTTGGCATCAAATACTTCGGCTGTGCCACCGATAAAGTTGTTGACTACGGTCAACTGCCAACTGTTGTGTGAGGGGTTAGGAAATACGTTCACCCAATCGTTTGCACTTACATCATCAACGTCTGTAATAGCCATAGGATTGGAGGTAGCTGTGCAACCGTTGCTGTCGGTAACGGTAACGGTATAACTGCCTAGATGCTGGGTAAAATAAGTAGTATCAGTGGCCCCGGTAATTGCATTACCATTTTTAAACCACTGCCGGGTAACCCCTCTCGGCTGAACACTAAGCGTATATCCGTTAGCATTAGTCCGCACGCTGATTAAAACATCGGGAAGCGGATAGACGGTAATAGCAACATTACTCTCTGCAGTGCACCCGCTGTTATCGGTAACGGTTACAAAGTAGTCGCCCGCCTCCTTTACCTGAATGCAGGAATCCGATTGGTTATTGCTCCAGTGGTAGGAGGCATAACCCGAAGGTGCACAAACCTGTGCGCTGTCACCCGCGCAGAAAGCAACTTTGCTGGCCGTAAGTATTACCAGTGGCAGGTTACAACTATTCTGGTACACGCAAGCCGAATCTATCACATACCTCCATAAGTCGTTTCTACTTCCTCCCGAGGAAGCACCCCCTCCAAATATCCAATAACTGCCATCGGCAGAAAGCCAGCCACATGCACCTGCACGAGCCGGTGGTGAGTTTGCGGGAGATGGAACTCCCAATGTTCCGAAAGATGTCTGGTCATTTCCCGAAACCCATATCCATTCACCGCTAAGCATATCATACATCCAAAGTGCATTATTTGTGTCC
>JAZKEP010000229.1:0-6799 GCA_040387015.1 Bacteroidota bacterium | reverse complement strand
CCTCCACCCCAAGTCCAGAGGTTTCCCTTTCTATCAACCCAGCCGGTCTTGTTTTCGTTTCCTCCACGAATTTCGCCCTCCTCACATTTATTAATGAAATTTCCGGGGTAGCCCGTTCCGGTATCGCCTTCCATCCACGTCCACATATTCGATTCGGGATCATACATCCATAAATCATTTTTATTCAGGCCGGCTGATCCGTCAAAAATGCTGCCCCCGTAAAGCCAAAACCTTTCCAGGTTATCTTTCCAGGAAGCAAAAGTTTGTCGCCCACCGGGAGTATTAAACGGATGGGCCACTCCCTTGGTACCATACACTGCAGGGGTATTAGGCATATCAGAACCCGACATCCAGGTCCACCGGTTGCTGGCAACATTGTACCTCCATAAGGTGCCCCACAAATTTGGCCATGAACTACCTCCGTAAAACCACAAGCTGTTATCAAGGGTAATCCAGGTAGCACATCCTTCTGAAGTTTTTGGAGGTATGTTAGCGGTAGCCGGAACCTCTTTCTGTCCCCAGTTTCCGGACACACCGGTTTGTGTGCCTTTCATCCACGTCCATTCGCTGGTAAGAGGGTTGTAGCGCCACAGGTCGTTATACTGGTCTCCACCAAAAAGCCAGAAGTTACCGCTGGTATCTACCCATGTTGCTTCGCAATGGCTGGCCGGAGGAGTATTGTTTACAGATGGTACGCCTTGTGTTCCGAAAACTGCCGTTGCATTTGCTCCCGAACTGCCGCTCATCCATGTCCATTCACCCGTTGAAGGATTGTAGCGCCACATATCGCTAAGATAGGATGAGGGTGAAGAAATAACCTGTCCGCCCCATAGCCAAAAATTTCCGTTCTTATCTGTCCATTGTGCAGCTTCGTAACGGGCTCTGGGCATATTGTTTATAGAAGGTACTCCCTTGGTACCATAGTTACCGAGGTTGCCCGTGCTTTGAGAACCGCCCATCCAGGCCCACTGCCCATTTAAGCAAAGCGATGAACTGAGTAGAAGAAATACAATAACCTTTGATGGATAACAAAATGTAGTATTAGATGTTTTCATGGTGTTGGTTTTAGATGGTTACATAAAAGTAACCTTTCCTTTTAACAATAAGACTTTCCAATTTCCATAAATTTTTTTACCGGTTGGTGTCCTCACCAACCGGAACTATTTCGGCAGGTGAAGACACCTGCTGATAGAACATAATTGACGAAACTATAGCCTCACCAGCTTTCGTACAACCGTGCTTTTGCTTGAGCTTATGCGCAGCAGGTAAATGCCTTTGGGAATTTCGGGAGCAATTGCGGATTGCGGATGGGTGATTGCGGATTGAAATACAAGGCTACCGTTGGCATCAAATACTTCGGCTGTGCCGCCTAAAAAGTTGTTGCCAACTGTTAACTGCCAACTGCTTTGTGAAGGATTGGGATAAACGCTCACTACCTCAGCATCACTTATATTATCCAAGCCTGTAATAAGCACTGGTGAAGAAACAGCCACACAACCATTGGTATCCGTAACTGCAACGGTGTAGCTGCCGCCTTGATTGGCAACATGAGTATTTGACGTGGCACCACTTATAGGACTGCCATTTAAATACCATTGCTGAGTAACTGCATCAAAAACATTAAGCGTATCTCTGTTTACACTTATGCCAACAGGCGGCAAAGGATAAACACTAATATTAATGCGGTTGCTTTGTGCCGTGCAGCCGCTGTTATCGGTAACAGTTACATAATAAGCGCCCGCAAGTTTGGCTTTTATACATGCAGTTGTTTCACTGGTGTTCCAATGGTATTGGGCAAAGCCTGAGGCTGCACATACAAGCGCACTATCGTCTGGGCAGAAAATAGTTTTGTTGGCTTTAATAGTATCAATTGGAGAAGGGTTAACCGCAATGGGAAGAAGGTAAGATTGGGCACTGCAGCCGTTGTTATCTGTAATGGTTACCTGGTAATTACCCGACAACTTCACTTTAATACATGTTGTAGTTTCTGCTGTATTCCACAAATAGCTGGCAAACCCGGATGGTGCACATACTTGGGCACTATCACCTGCACAGAAAGTAGTTTGGTTGGATGTAAGTGTAACGGGTAAGAGGTTGCACTGTCTGGAGGTATCACAGAATTTGATAATCCAGTAATCTGCCTGCGTGTCCGGCCACCAACGGGGTTGGGTTTTATAGCCGCCTGAATCCGAAGCAGTGGTGTTTGCAATTACGTAACAACCATCATCGGTTTGAATAGCATATCCCAGATAATCGTATCCTGTGGTAAATATGGTTTTATCCCATTCCTTAAGACCTATTGAATCTGTTTTAACTATCCACGCTTCATTCATACCAAAATTATTTTCTGATTTATCTCCACTGATGGCCGAATATGAATCACCCGAAAGTAAATATCCTCCATCATTGGTTTGAGAAACAAATCCATACCTTTCGGAGAGCAATCCCCCAAAATCCTCATCCCATTCCATATTACCGTTGGCATCAATTTTCACCATCCAATAATCGGAATCTCCCTTAGTGATTTTTGTTTTATTTCCGCTTATTCCGGATTTAGCCGATCCTCCTAAAATGTATCCGCCATCAGCGGTTTGCAGCAACGAACTAAGCTCCTCCTGGTCTGTTCCCCCGAAATCTTTATCCCATTGCTTATTGCCAAGCGAATCAATTTTTATAATCCAATAATCGCTGGTGACAAGCGATGGATCCCAATTTATCTCTGTTTTATCTCCACCTATTCCAGATTTAGACGTTCCCCCGAAAAGATACCCGCCATCAAAAGTTTGCACCAATGAAATTTTCGAGAACAGGCCACCCAGGTATCCTTCTTGCCCGGTTCCCCCAAACCTTTTATCCCATTGCTTGGCACCCAGCGAATCAATTTTTACAATCCAATAATCGTTGGTGTTAAGAGTAGGGTCCCAGTTGGGCTGAGTCTTATCTCCACCGATTCCCGATGTCGAAAATCCTGCCAACATGTATCCCCCATCCGTGGTTTGCAATACGGTTCCAAGTTGATCATCTCTCATTCCTCCATACCTTTTATCCCATTGCTTGTTTCCTAAGGAATCAATTTTTACTATCCAATAATCCAATAGGTCAAGATACCAGGTAGGCTGCGTTACATCTCCGGTAATTCCTGAACGGGTAGTGCCTCCCAATATATACCCTCCGTCAGCAGTTTGCTGTAAGGAGAACAGGAACTCCTCATGGGTACCTCCAAATCTTTTATCCCATTGTTTGTTGCCCAGCGAATCAATTTTTACCACCCAGTGATCAAGAGATCCCCACGAAGGCTGCGTTTTATCCCCGGTAGCTGGTGAAAGAGAATGACCTCCGAGGAGAAATCCTCCATCAGTAGTTTGAACAAACATATAGTGGTTTTCATTACTCGTTCCCCCAAACCTCTTATCCCACTGCTTCACCAACGGTGCTTGTGCAAATATTTCCGTGCAGAAAAATAATAATGTGAAAGTGGCTAGGTGTTTCATAGTGTATGGTTTTACCCCTAAAGTAAACTTTCCTTTTAACAATAAGACTTTCCAATTTCTATCAATTTTTAAAAGTCTCAAAGATACCTTCCGCATTTTCCCCGAAGGCATAATATCCGTCACGGAGGCTTCCGTGTTTTCCCGGAAGGCATAATATCCGTCCCGAAGGCTTCCGCATTTCTCCGGAAGGTATTATATCCGTCCTGAAGGCTTCCACATTTCTCCGGAAGGCATTTTACCCGTCACGGAGGCTTCCGCATTTTACCGGAAGGTATTATATAAGTCCCGAAGGCTTCCGCATTTCTCCGGAAGGCATTTTATCAGTCTCGAAGGCTTCCGCATTTTCCCGGAAGGGGTGATACATACTTATTTAGGATAATGTGAATAAGCGTTAATAAATTAAGCTTCTGGGCAAGTACCATATCACAGGTACAATATTCCTATTTCATATATCGTTAATCAATAAATCATTTTAAAAAACAATTTAAATTAAAAGTTATGGCAACGCGTCCGTGGATATTTCTGATGAACACTTTCTTTACAAATACGGTAGAGAGTATTAAAAACGCCTTATCGCTCACCAACGACCACCTGGCAAAATTAACTGCCAACGAAGCCGATGCTGAAATTCTGGCAATAAAAACAATTTACCTGCCGCTTCACACTGCTTTTATTACAGCCTATAACCACCTCGATGCCAAACTTGGTATTTATCATGGTAAAACCGTAACGTTTGAAGAAATGCTGGAGGAACTGGCGAAAGAAAAAATAAACGAATGGCGCGGACAAGTGTTTGCCATTTTTCCTGAACAAACAGCGAATGCGCAGGCCATTTTCCCGCAGGATAGGCAACCGTTTCAGTCGGGTACTTATGACCAACGGGTAGAGGCGGTAAGTGCTTTATCGGAAAGGCTAGGTACTTATACTGCTCAACCTACCCTGGTTACTCTCAGCATTGCGGTGCTGGCTTATTATACCACGCTTACAGGCGCGCGCGCTTTGCAGCAAACCGATGAGGGAAGTGTGGCTACACTGCGCACTAATCTTAAAACCATGCATCGTATTTTATGTAATGGGTTGTATCGCAATTTAGGAAAGCTGATGGCTAAGTATGCCGAAACACCACTAACAGTGGCAGATTATTATAACCTGTCGCTGCTGCGCGATACAGGCGATGAGGAGGAAATTTTGAATGGCACTATTCCGGCTAACACAGTTATAGCTCCCATCGATTATCAAAGCTCGGGCTTTAATTTTCCGTCCACTACTGTGGTGCGGCTCAAGAATACTTCTACCAATGGTTCCAATCTTATCTTCTATCCTTCTAATACCCAAGACGGCTTGCCGGGAGCAGGCACGGAATACTTTTTAAATGCAGGACAAACGCTGGATAAAACTTTTGCAGAGCTTGGCTCTGAAGGCTTTTTGTTCCTGTGCATTTATAACCAAAATGCTATGGCGGCAAGCTGGGAAATAGAGATACTTGAATAAAAACAAAAAAGCCTCGCAGTATTGCGAGGCTTTTTTTGTTTGGGCGGTAGGGTAAATTACTTTACTTCTACTTCTGCTCCTGCTTCTTCTAACTTTTTCTTTAAGTCTTCTGCAGTTGCTTTGTCCACTTTTTCTTTGATAGCTTTTGGTGCACCATCAACTAAGTCCTTAGCTTCTTTCAAGCCAAGACCTGTAAGATCTTTTACAATCTTAACTACGTTCAATTTCTGTGCTCCTGCTGATTTCAAAATTACATCGAATTCAGTTTGCTCAGCGGCTGCTGCCGGTCCGGCTGCTCCACCTGCTGCTACAGCTACTGCTGCTGCTGCCGGCTCGATACCGTAATCTGCTTTCAAAATAGTTGCTAATTCCTGAACATCTTTTACAGTTAAGTTTACCAATGTTTCAGCTAATGCTTTTAAATCTGCCATGTTTTATAAGTTTTAAATTGTTATACCATATTGTGTTCTTTCTTGCTTTTGTTCCCCAAAATGTTCTCACGCACATCGGTAAACTAAGGTTTAAAAGAACGACCCGTTATCATCATTGTTGGAAGCACTTTTGAAAACGGGAGTGCAAATATAGATTTTGAAACGGCTTGAGCAAATATTTTACATAGAAAAAAGCCCGGAAGGACTATTCCATTTTAAATACTCTCTACCGCAGCCTTCATCTTGTGTTTAAGAGCGGTTGAAATACTCACCAGCGGCAAACGCACATGGCTTTCGCAAATGCCCTGCAGTTCCAGCGCATATTTTACGCCTGCCGGATTTCCCTCAGCAAAAAGCATATCGGTAATATCGTTCAATTTATAATGAAGCTTGCGGGCTTCGGTAAAATTCTCTTTCAGGCACTGGCGCACCATTTCGGTAAAAATTTTTGGAAACGCCTGACCTACCACAGAGATAACTCCGTCAAAACCATAGGCAATCAATCCCAAGGAGATGTTGTCATCGCCTGAAATAAGAAGGAAGTTCTTCGGCTTGTGCTTAGCTATCTGCATGCACTGGTTAAAATCGCCCGAAGCCTCTTTCATACCAATGATGTTGTCTACTTCAGCCAGGCGCAGGGTTGTTGCAGCCTGCATGTTGGATGAAGTACGGGAAGGCACGTTATAAAGAATGACAGGTTTAGGTGAAGCAGCAGCAATAGCTTTATAGTGCTGATAAATTCCTTCCTGCATGGGTTTATTATAAGAAGGAGAAACCGAAAGAACGGCATCAATCCCTTTAAAATGATAGCGCTCAATTTCTTTTACCACAGCGCTTGTATTGTTACCGCCAAAACCTGCCACTATAGGCACCCGTTTCTTATTTACTGCAACCACACAATCAAGAATAGCCGACTTTTCTTCTCTCCGAAGGGTTACACTTTCGCCTGTAGTGCCCAGCGGAACTAAATATTCTACTCCCCCTTTAATACAATGGTTAATCAGCTTCTCAAGGGCAATGAAATCTGTTTTTCCTTTTTTGTTGAAAGGAGTAACGAGAGCAACACCGGTTCCTCTCAGTTTAGTATGAATCATATTTTATTTCGTTTAAAAAATGTGTGGATTGTTCTAAAAAATAAGGCAACTCATTTCTGGTGCCAAGGTTAATCATGATATCGTAAAAGTCGGTTTTGTTTGCATGATACGCTCCCACTTTCCATTTTGCTGCTGAAATTCTTGCCACATATTCTAAAGGAAGATTCTCCTGGGGGAAAGCGGCAATCAACAAATCAAATTTCTTTGCTGCAAATTTTTCTACGCTTTCATGCTGCGGCACCATCGCCCAATTCAAACATTTTTTATTGAAGACAATAATATCAGATTTTTG
>JAZKEP010000228.1:8117-14338 GCA_040387015.1 Bacteroidota bacterium | reverse complement strand
GTTATCTGAACTGCCGCCATCTACATCTGCTGCAGAAATAGTTGCCGTGTTTCCTGTAAGCGCCACTGTAATATCCTGACAAACTGCTGTTGGTGGTGTGTCATCAACAATGGTAACAGTAGCCGTGCAGGATGAGGAATTATTCGAGCCATCTGTTGCGGTTAAGGTAACAGCGTTTGCTCCAAGGTTGTTGCAATTAAAACTAAGTGGAGTTGCGGTTAAAGTAAAACTACAGTTATCTGAACTGCCGCCATCTACATCTGCTGCAGAAATAGTTGCCGTGTTTCCTATAAGCGCCACTGTAATATCCTGACAAATTGCTGTTGGTGGTGTGTCATCAACAATAGTAACAGTAGCCGTGCAGGATGAGGAATTATTCGAACCATCTGTTGCGGTTAAGGTAACAGAGTTAGCTCCAAGGTTGTTGCAATTAAAACTAAGTGGTGTTGCTGCTAAAGTGAAACTACAGTTATCTGAACTGCCGCCATCTACATCTGCTTCAGAAATAGTTGCCATGTTTCCTATAAGCGCTACTGTAATATCCTGACAAATTGCTCTTGGTGGTGTGCCATCAACAATGGTAACAGTAGCCGTGCAGGATGAAGAGTTATTTGAGCCATCTGTTGTGGTTAAGGTAACAGAGTTAGCTCCAAGGTTGTTGCAATTAAAGTTTAGTGGAGTTGCGGCCAAAGTAAAACTACAGTTATCTGAACTGCCGCCATCTACACCTGTTTCTGTGATAGTTGCCGTGTTTCCTGTAAGCGCCACTGTAATATCCTGACAAATTGCTGTTGGTGGAATATTGTCAATGATGGTGATCATCGCATTGCAGGAGCTGGAATTACCCGCGGCATCAGTTACCGTAAGTGTAACTGTGTTTGCACCAAGGTTGCTGCAATCAAAAGTTGAGGGTGAAATAGTGCGCGATACTAGGGCGCAATTATCAAAACTGCTGCTGTCAATAGTAGCTTTTAAAATAGCAACGGTATCACCGATAAGCGATGCAGTAATATTTCTACAAAGCGCTGTTGGTAGTATAGTATCACCCCAAACTGTGATACTATCTACAGCTATATCGGTAGGGCCACATTCGCCTGTAACTGTTACAGAATAAATACCCGGTGAGTTAACAGTGATAGAAGGAGTTATTTCACCTGTATTCCACAAATAGGTTGCTCCGTTATTTGACGCATTAAGAATAACCGATTCACCGGGACATATGGAAGTGTCATTTCCCAGATTAACAGAAGGAGTGCATAGAAGTTGGCGAGTGCAGAATGAATCTAAGAGAAGAACCACAGTCCTTAAAGCGGCTCCTGACGAGAATTTTGGGCGTATCCAAAGATAGGAGTAGTTTCCCGTAAGGATGCCAGTATTAAATGAAATTACTTGCCATGAATTGGGTGTGAAATTACTCATGGTATGAACCACTTGTGATCCGGCAGGAACAGGAGGTAAGGTAGAACAACCGGTATTGGAATTATAAACGTAAGGGATTAAATTAGGGAGTAAAATAAAATCTACATCAATCGGATTAGGGGTGCTGCCACTGAGGGGGGTGTTCCGCGCTGCAAACGATATTTGATAGGATTGATTCTGTGCAAAATTATATTGCAACTCTATTCCGTCAGCCCATGCATATGACACATCACAAACTCCCACTAAAGCATATTGATTACCGCTGTAAGCTGGCACTCCTAAAATATCGCCTGAAGCATAAACAGATGGAGTTCCACTGGCAACAAACCAATTTTGCAGAAATCCGTTATTGCCGTTTCCGTAAATATTGAAGGCATGCGCTTTGTTAGTAGTCGGTACTACAATCCCATCAAAATTTTCACAGTAAGGCTGTGAATACCCCCCAATACAGATGGACAGATAAACAAGAAAAAGAAAATTAGTAAGGAAATTTTTCATACACCGAGTTTTAGCTAGACATAAATTTTTATGACTTGAACAATATGAGCATTTGTCACCTATAAAACAAGGTTAAGGATAAAATATAACAGCCAATGGACTTATAAAATCTCAAGCAATTGTTTTAAGGCTTGGGTCTGTTGTTTTCTGCTATAAGGTAAATGTCTATCGCCCTTATATTTAAAAGCAGTTTTATTTTGTCGGAAGAAATTCAGAGCATCATTCAGTTGACTTTGCACCCCTTCTATATCGGTAAAGCCGAGCATTTTCTTCCTGCCGCATTCATCAAAAATAGTGGAAGCATTGCCCGTTATTGGGCCAAAAGAAATAACCTCACTTTTTGAAGCAAGATATTCAAACAACTTTCCGGTAAGTATCAATCGGTTGTCCTTCACAGCAGGTATTACAAACAATAATAAATCAGCATCCTGCATCAACTGAATTGCTTTTTTGTGATCCACAAACTCACGATAACTGACAAGGCTGGCTAATCCATTTTTCGAAACACGTTCTTTTACAACCTCATCCACCCTGCCTATAAACTCAATACTAATTGGATTTTTTTCAGTTTGTATTTCGCTGATAACTTTCCAAAACACCTCAATGTTTTGGGTTGCCATCATATTACCTACGTAACGAATAGTGAATGTTCCCGGCTTCCGCCTTCCGGCTTCCGGGTTTTGAAAATCTTCCTCATCATAACCATTCAATACAACTTCAATTTTTCGGGCTGTATCTTCAAATTCATTCTTCATACCCGCACTGATTACAGTAACTAAATCTGCGGTTTGCAATACTTTGGTTTCAAGTTCCTTGTCCTTCTGTTTGGCTTTTTGGGTACGCGGCAGCATATCATTATAAAAAATCCCCGTCCAAGGGTCCCTGAAATCAGCCACCCATTTTACTCCAAATTTCTCTTTTAATTTTAACCCAATTAGATGGGCGGAATGAGGTGGGCCAGTAGTAACTATTACATCTATTTTTTCGTTTGACAATATCTCCTCTCCTTTTTTAACGGCATAAGGCACCCAGCCTTTACGTGCATCGGGAATAAAAAAGTTGGCTCGAATATATTCGGATAGTGTTTGGAATAAAGATTTCTGTTGTTTTGAACCGACGGTAACTACAGGAAGTGATTTGCCTCTTTTTCCTCTAAAAAAATTATACAACTCAAAAGGCTCGAAGGTTTTTGTATGGTAAACTCTGAGCATAGGAGATATTTCCTTCAGCTGCGATTCGTCAAAATAGGGATAACTGCCGTTTTTAACTGTGATAATTATTGGCTCCCAACCGAACTCGGGAAGATATTTTGAAAACTTAAGCCATCGCTGTACCGCCACTCCTCCTGCAGGAGGCCAATAGTACGTGAAGATGAGGACTTTCTTCATTTACTTTTTCTTGCCGGGTTTTTGTGCAGGGACAGGCCCTTTTTTTACTTCCGGTGCAGGTTCGGCTTCAATTTTTTTAAATTTCTTGTAACCTGAAACTCCTAAAGTACCTAACACAAAAGCAAATAACAGGAATGAGCCCGCATAAGCAATTTTGTTTCCAGTAAAATAGGATTCAGGCTCAAAACGAAACTCAATAGTATGTTTTCCGGCCGGCAAAGCTATTCCGCGCAAAATGTAATTGCAACGGAAATGAGGTTGTTCCTTTCCATCAAGGTATGCTTTCCATCCGTTTTTGCCCGGGTAGTAAATTTCTGAAAACACGGCTACCTGTTGTGAAGATGATTGATAGGTGTAAACAAGTTTGTTAGGTGAGTAAGTTTCTAATCTTATAGAGGCGGCAGAATCGTATCCCAATGATTTATCGGAAACTAATCCATCAAAATCTTTGTGTATAACAGCAACACTTTGTGGCTCAAAATTTCCTGAACTAAGGGTATCAATTTCTTCATCGGCAGAATTTACATGGATGATGCTTTGAACAAACCAGGCATTGCCAAGTGCAGCCGGATTTGGAATGACACGTTGATTTCCCTGCTCATCTGCAACTTTGAAATACTTGGTATTCAGCATATCAAACACCTTTGGGTTGCCTTGTGAAATATGACGCTCAATCATATCCTGATAAATCTGGAGTTTGGCGGGGCTATAACCGCCAACCAGTTTATGGAAGTATGCAGGTGAGGCTGAGTTAAAGGGATCAACTGTTCGGTCATAAACTCGATAATTCGGATCTTTATCTTGTAATATTTGCTGATCAACTTGTGAAGGAGTAAAGCTTTGTTCGTAAGCGCTTTTTTCTTGAAAGTCGCCTGAATTAAGATAGCGGGTTGCTACCAACCATCCGTCTAAAAGAAAAATTACAGAGAGCATTCCAGCAAAAGCAATAGACGAAATTGTTTTACGCATAAAAAGCCAGATAGCACCAAACGCGGCAGCAGCAAAGAATAACGAGCGGAAAGCATCGGTACGTAACATCGAAGCTCTATCTTCTTTTAATGCCTTCATCAACCAGTCAGGGAACTGTTTAGCAATTTCCATATCTCCTTTGCCATTGTAGTCAGCTCCAATTCCTAGCAAGCCAAAAACCAAAATAATTCCAGCGGTAATTCCTCCGGCTGTATACAACTTCTTTTTCAGTTCTTCCGGATTTATCTTTGAGGTAAAAATTTCATTTAATGCTAGCAAAGCAAGAACTGGAAAACATAACTGCGGAATGGCAAGTGCCATTGCTGGCGTCCTGAACTTATTGAACATGGGAAGGTACTCAAAAAAGAATCTGAAAAACGGAGTATTGTGTCCAAATGACAGGAGCAAAAAGAAAATAGAAATAGCAAAGAGCGCCCACTTAATGGGAGATCGAACAATAAACAAACCCAAAACAAAGAGAAAAAATATAGCAGCACCATAATAAACGGGGCCTGATGTGCCAGGCTGATCGCCCCAATAAGTCGGCATCCTTTTGATAACATCTTCAGCTGATTGGATCCCTTTTTCTGATAGTGCTCTATAAGAAGCAGAACCTGTTGAAAGTTCACTGCCAGAAGCTCCACCCTTAATATTGGGAATGAGGATTGATAAAAATTCAAAATCGCCAGCACCTTCACTCCATCTTGTAGCATATTCAAAATCGAGTCCGCCTGTGGAATTTTTTTTCTTTTCGCTTAATTGGCTTCCTCCTCCACGCATGGTTTGTTTGCCATATTCGTAAGTGCTCCAAAGGCCCGCCACATTGGGTACTACAGCTAGTCCGGCTGCAACAATTAGAACTGCGGATGCTTTTGCAAAGATTGCAAGTTTCTTTTCCAAAACACTTTCTATGAGAAAATAGATTCCTAAGAAACCCATCGTCAACATCAAATAATAGGTAATCTGAAAGTGATTGGCATTGATATTTAGGGAAACAAAGAGAGCAGTAATCGCTGCGCCAAGTAAAACTTTTCCGCGATAAGCTAGTATCATTCCTCCTAAGGCAGGCGCCATCAGAGCCATACACATTACTTTGGTATTATGCCCTGCTTCCAGGCTTATCAGGGTAAAAGAAGAAAGCCCGTAGGCGATAGAGCCTGCAAGCGATAGCCAACTGTTTACTCCGAGACATATCATCAAAATATAAAAGCCTCCAAACATCATAAATAAGTATGCGGAGGCATCGGGGAATATAAAGTTGAAAAACTGAGGTATGTAGCTTACCCAGTTGCCAGGGTATAGAATTGTAATTTGGAAAGTTGGCATTCCCCCGAAAATGCTATTGGTCCAAAGTGCCTGTTCTCCTGTTTTCTCTCTCCATGATAGTGCCTCCTGAGCTATGGCCTTCCATTGCGTGATGTCATGCGCACCTAATGACATTCCTTTATAAAAAGGAAAGAAATAAATTATGGTAAGTAAGGCGAAAACAAATATCGCAGTCAGATGAGGCAAAATTCTTTTTTGCATAAACAGGATTGATGAAGAACGAAAATAGAAAATTGCGTTAATGTATAAGCCACAAGCATTCGATCTAGATTAGCCTAAAATCCTCGCTTATTTTTTTGCTATAGACCAATTGCCAGGAATTTTTCAGGGGTTTAAAGGGCTAAATTTTAAAAAAAATCGGTTTCATTCTTTGCTTTGCGTAAGTTATTCTGTTCCCATTTTTAAATATTTGGATGAGAGGTACATTTTTCCGGTTATTTATCTTGCATTTAGTTACAAGAGCGTTGTTTGCTTCCATTATTGGTTTCTACCACAATTACGAATTGCAAGCTGACAGTATCTGGCTGGTAAAAATGGCAGATCAGGTGCTTGTCGGAAACTTGAACTTTGATATTATTCGTTTCATTGCTTCTCCATTGTTCCCAATAGTATGTGCCTTTT
>JAZKEP010000228.1:0-8107 GCA_040387015.1 Bacteroidota bacterium | reverse complement strand
ATGTTTCAACTCCTGTTATCTGCGTTAAGCGGGGTTTACCTGTTTAAAATTTCGTTGCTTCTCTTTAATGATAAACAAAAAGCTTTACTGGCATCGTTAGTATTCTCTATTTTCCCTTTAACTTTTTGGTATGTCAATACATTTTCGCAGGAATGCTTATTCCAATGCCTACTTATTTTTATGATATACCATCTCATCTGTTCCACACAAAAGTCAAATCCTGAAAATTTGATTTATTCAGCTGTTTTCTTTTCGCTGGCTTATCTTACGAAATCGCATATTTTGCTTTTCGCTTTGTTTGTCCCCTTTATTTACTTCCATAGCTTTGGATTGAGCCGGAAAGCATTCGTATATGCATTCAGCTTTGCAGGAATTTCTCTTTTGTTCAGTGTGCCTTACGGGCTATATCATTATAAAAAAGGCAATTCATACATTATTTCGTCTAACGGAGGGTCATACCAATTTTATCTGGGGAATACGGAGGCAGGCTATAAAACCATAATCGATGTCCCGTCTAAAAATTCTTTGGACTACAGGAAACTTAAAGATATTAATGTAACAGCAGGTTATTTTAATGGTTCTGCAACATACTACGATAGTATTTTAGCCTTACCTCAAAAGGTAAAGCAACAGGTTTTTTTAAATGAAGCAATAAACTGGATAAAACAGAACCCTAATAAGTTTTTGGAACTTAAGTTGTATGATGTTGGCCTTTTTCTAACTCCCGGTTTTTCTTATCGGCATCATCCTTTTAGATATTGGCTGATTTCTTTTATGCTCAGTTTCCCTGTTTACGTTTTTGCCTATTTGGAGATAGGAAGGGTAATTTTAAAAGATTTCAAACATCACGCATGGATTTTTTACTTGCTTTTGACCATGGTATTATTCTCAACTATTTGGTATGCCCAAAACAGATTTAGAACAATTACTTTGGAGCCTTTTTATTTAATTTATGCCACCGCATTTTTTTATCACTGGATTGAAAAAGTACCGATAGCCGGTCGCCTCTATTTTTTGGCGAGCGCTTTTTTTCTTCGCACCAAACCCGCTCTACCTATAAATAATCTTTAGTTTAGAGGAGAGAATATTTTGGGAAAGGACCTATGGGTTGCGAAAGACAAATCGGATTTATTGCCGAGGATGAGGTAATTATTTACTGCGGCTGCGTCTTATCTCATACAAAATAATTCCGGCACTTACTGAAACATTCAGTGATTCAGTTACCCCGGTCATCGGTATCTTTATTTTTTCGTCACAAAGTTTCAATACATCTTTTGAAACTCCTTCACCTTCGGAACCAAGTATGATTGCGCACGGAACGGAGAAATCTGCTTTGGAAAGTTCTGTTGAACTTTCTATCTCAGATCCAAAAATTCTTATGCCATTTTCTTTAAGAAACCGGATGGCATGGAACAAATTTTTCTCACGGCAAACTAAAATGGTATTTAATGCACCCGCACTGGCTTTCATGGCCTCAGCATTTATCTGAGCCGAACCCTGTGCAGGTATAATAATCGCGTGTGCACCTAAACATTCAGCGGAGCGGGCAATAGCTCCGAAATTTCCTACATCGGTAATTCCGTCAAGCACAAGGAAAAGAGGGGTTTCTCCCTTCGCATAAATAGTATGCAACACATCATCAAGCGAGTAATACTCAATCATGGAAAGAAACCCGATCACACCCTGATGATTAGCTTCTTTAAACTTGGAATACTTTTTTGCTACGGCTTCAATCTTTTCTTTCGGTACGTTCTGGGTCGGAGTATCCGTTTGTTTAGCGAACTGTTGAATTTCTTTTATCTCCTCTCCTGTAAAATTCTTTTGCAGTAGAATTTTATCAAATCGCTTACCGGCTTTGAAGGCTTCAAGAACAGGGTTGCGCCCAAAAATGCAGAAATATTTTTTTGAATCAGTCATATGTAAAAAAGATTCCTCTCCGAGCGGAGAGGAATCTAAAGAGAGGTTTATTGTTTCGGCATTTGCACAAATGCCATTCGGTAATCCATGAAAGTCTTTTCCACCTTTTCAGCAAAATCTGCATCATCACTTTTCTTGGCTGCCATTGATAACTCCTGCATGATGTACATCTGCTCGCGAACTTCTCTGCGCTCCATAAACGCACCTTGTTGTAATTCGGATAAGTATGCCATATCGCCTGCATCGCGTGCCTGATTGAGTGAGTATTTGTAAACTGTTTTGTAATAGTTTAATTCATCTTTTGCCTGATCAAGCATTTCGGTCAGCAGCTTTCTTGCTTTCTCTTTCTGGCCAGCTTCGTAGTAAATGCCCGGATATGAATAATCGAACACCGAATGAGGAACCCTGTCTGGCGGCATTACTTTAAGTGAATAATCTATGGCAGCTGCAGCCTTTTCCTTTTCACCCTTTTCCAAAAGGGCCTCAGCCAATCTTCCGAAATTACCGCGAATGTTTACCGTCATTCTGAGAATATTCTCATCCAGATAAATAGATGGATTCTCGGCAATGCCACCGAACTTAAATTTCTTCATCATGTTTTCATACATAGCATCGGTACGGGCCGGAGCATTGTATGGCGAACCTGAGGGGTTTAACTTAGGTACAACCCTGTAAGTCAAACCTTCCAGCTGGAAATATTTAGCCATACCCAGATAAGCATCGGGTGCTACCGACACAGCAAAATATATAGGCCGCTCCATAATGTTGTTGGCCACAATGTCCAGCGTCAATAAATCGTTCTTCAAAAGCATACTGTTATCAATACTCCAGTTCATGCGAGGCTCTATCTGCGAAAAATCATCTTCAGACAGCATATTCATTTCCTTCGCCTTGTTGGTATCTATATCTAAATAGAAATTTCGTATGGGCAGATAGTTTTCCAACTCTCCGTTCTGGCGAACCGGAATTTTATCGCGTGGGTCTTCGCTGGCAATAAACTGCATTACTTTTTTCAAATCGAGCGAAGCCCCTTCCGGAATGCGCGGGTCATTTTTGTAATACACCGCATCGCGATTACTTCCCTGATATTGCTCGGGTTTAAAGCTCAATTTAAGAGGGGCTGCATCATTCGTTTTATACCTCAATTGCTCTACATACCAATCCACACCAAGTAGCGATAGATTGATAATACGTATATCCGGGCGTACATTTTCTACCTCCTGCGCGTACCAAAGCGGATAAGTATCGTTATCGCCTTGTGTGAAAATTACTGCGTTAGGAGCGCATGACTCCAAATAGCAGGTAGCGAAATCACGCGCAGTGTAACGTCCGTTGCGACTGTGATCATCCCAACCTTGCATACCCATCAGAACTGGAGCACTTACACATAATAAGATGGTTGCTATTGCGCTAGGCACCTCCGGAATACGCTTCTTTAAAAAATCAATGATGGCAATAACTCCAAAGCCAATCCAAAAGGCGAAAGTGACAAACGAACCCGCTATGGCGTAATCTCTTTCACGCGGCTCTATCGGTGGCTCATTCTGATACACAATCTGGAACAACCCGGTAGTAATAAACAATACCAGTATCACCCAAAATGTTTTTTCTTCTTTAAAGAAAGTATAAAGCAATCCTATCATTCCGATGATGAAAGGAATCATGAAAAAAGTGTTTCGTGCCTTATTCTCGCGCATTACTTTCGAAAGATTTTCCTGCGGCCATTCGGGTGTAAAGAAGGTATGGGTATTATCAATAAATGGAATGCCACTTATCCATCTTCCGTCATCGTTTCCATAAGTTCCCTGAATGTCATTCTGCCTTCCTGAAAAATTCCACATGAAATAGCGGAAATACATATAGCCTACCTGATATTTAAAAAAGTAGCGGATGTTGTCGCCAAAGGTAACGGCATCTTTTACGCGGAATTGGCCCGAGCCTTCCTTATTAAGGCTTGCCGCGTAATCTGTTGCCTGCTTTAAACCCGATGGAGGAAATGTTTTCATAACCTCTTTAGTTTCCTCATTAATCACATTGTATTCGGGGTTCAACCAGGCGCGGTAGCCGGATATCTTTTGTGCCTCTTGCCAAAAGCCCATTCTGGGGAACAACGTCTGTACATCATCGCGGAACTTATAATCCTGCTTAGGTCCTTTATTAAGATACTCACCTTTGTTTACATCCTTCACCCAACGTTCGCCTGTCTGTACATAGTCAACTATATCTCTTGAGGTAACCGTATAGTCCGGTCCTCTTAACAACGGGCGGTCACCATATTGCTCGCGATCTACATAACTTTTCAGGGTATAAGGATCAGTAGGGCGGTTCATGTTTATAGGAGGGTTGGCAATAGCACGAATAGGAACCATCATATAGCTCATGTAGCCGATGTAAGAAAACGCAATGGACAGCGTTCCGATATTCAGTAACCTGCGGGCTTCGTAGCCATATCGTTTTGCCACGTAAAGCGCAACCGGAAAAATGAGGCGGATAAACTTGGCTGTCAATCCATCATTAATAATAAACCCGATGACTACATAAACAACCGAAAGCACCATGGCAATATTGAAATCCCTGTCCTTTGCGGTATGTGTATAACGGATGATAGCAACAATTACTGCCAGCAACATCAGCACAGCAAAAACAACTCCTGAGTTAAATGGCAGACTAAGGTTATTCACAAAGAAAAGATCCATTCCTGCCAGGTAAGACTGGGTAAACGAAATGATGAACTTCATGTAAAGGCCCAAAATCAGGAAACCGGCTGCAGCTGCCATCATCCAGCCGCTGAGAGTTGTTGTTTTAAATCGCTTGTAGTAATAAACGATAGCGATAAATGGCAATGCGAGCAAGCTAAGCAAGTGAACACCTATCGACAGGCCGGTCATGTAGGCAATAAGAACTAACCAATGGTCGGCATAGGGACTATCGTCTGCCTCCCATTTCATAATGGCCCAAACAATAAAAGACATAAAGAACTGTGACAAAGCGTATACCTCACCTTCTACCGCGCTAAACCAAAGCGAGTCAAGAAAAGTAACACAGCCTGCAGTAATAATACCTGCGCCAATTACTGTAATAGTTCTTCCTGTGGTATAAATGCCATCTTTCATTATCACTTTTCGAGCCAGAGCAGTTACTGTCCAGAACGAAAACATAACTACACCTGCTGTAGAAAGAGCGCTTAAGAAGTTAACGGTTTGTGCTACATGTGTAACATCGCTGGCAAAAAGGGTGAAAATTCTTCCCAGCATAAGGAAGAAGGGGGCGCCCGGTGGGTGCATTACCTGCAGTTTCAGGCAACCCGAAATAAACTCACCGCAATCCCAAAAACTGCCGCTGCTTTCCATTGTCAAACCATACACTACGGCACCGAAAACAAAAGCTAACCATCCGAAGATGTTATTCAATAATTTATACTGCTGCATTTAAGTCCTTTTTTGAGGTGCGTAAAAATATATTTTTTAGGCAAAGCGCAGGGAATAAAGGGAGGGGGCAAGTGGTAAGTGGTGAGTGGCGAGTCGAAATACAAATGCCATTGCTAAAGGCAATGGCATTTGTATAAAAAAATTATCTGCTCACTACTAATTTTTTTGTGATGCTTCCCCTCTCATTGCTCACGGTTACAAAGTAAACTCCGTTGTTAAAGTTTTCGGTTGACAGTTTATAGTTTGCAGTTTGCAGTTCAACAGCCGCCATCTTTCTTCCGGTAATATCAGTAATGGTAGCGGTGCTGCCAAGCATTGTTTCATCTATAGAAATTGTAACCGCATCGCTTGAGGGATTAGGGTAAACTCTAATCTCTGATTTCTGATTTCTGACTTCTCCAACAGCGTTAATTACCGCAATCGTATTGCTCGTTGTATTGGTTACCACAGGTGCATTAAAATCAAAATAGATAAAAGCCGTGTTGTTTATCTGGGTGCCTATAGGCAGGTTGTCTTTCAGTTTTATTTGGTATTGAATATGTCCATGACTCAACGGCTCGCTGGTGTTACTGTCGGGCAGGTTGATGTTGGGAAAGTTAAATTTCACTAGTCCGTTTTCGGAAATCTGAGTGATATTTTCATGACTGTAATTGAGCAGCTCGAAAGTGGTAAAATCTAAGTTGCTGTCCAGTGTGTCTGTAATAAGCACATGCCGGGCGGGTGCTGTACCTGTGTTTTGAAAGCGGACAGTGTAAGTAAGCAACTTTTGAAGCGTGTCAATATTATCACTTGGGTACACCTTTTTATCATTGGGGTCGTATGAAGCCGCCACTACATCGCAAAATGAAAAGGAATTATTCGAAACGTTGTTGTCTCCAACAGTGGGCGTAATACTAATTGAAAAACAAACCCGGTCATTCATCTGCGCGGTGGAATCGTTCACGAAGAGCAACCCGAACGCGCTCCAGGGGTTCAGGTTTCCAAAGTCGGGTATATTCCAGGTAATAACATTGCCAGCTACATTAGCGGGTGTCAGCGCTCCGGCATTGGGACCAACAAAAGTGATGGGTCCGCTATAAGTAACTTGCACCTGCCCGCTTATACCGGCAGCACAGCGCAAACCGTATTGGTAGGTCATATCGCCTGCATAAAACCTTACTGGAGTGGTATGCATTGGCATAAAAATTTGAGTAGAGGCACCTCTGTTGCCAATATCAAATCCATTTTTGCAGTTCAGCCCAAAGTCAAATCCGCTTTGATACAATTGTTGTGAATCAACGGTGGCAGAATAATAAGCCGAGTCAGGACACAAAACTGTTACCGGCAGGCGGGTGGTATCTATTTCAAGTGTATAAGTGCCGTAATTTATTTCATCGAAAGAATAATGACCCGTGCGGTCGGTATAAATCTGCTGTTTTATTACTCCGTTTTGGCGGAACTTAGCCTTGATGTAACCGATCCGCAAATCGGCAGAGTCAACGCAATTAGAATCAATATCTGAATAAACAAAACCTTCCATATTAGAGTATTGCGGACAGGCATAAATGTTATTATACATATCGCAGGTAGGCACTGCGTTAATCGAAGGCGTTGAGTTGTAAATACAGTTAGGGAACTGTCGCGGAAGACACTGCACAGCAGTATTTGAATAGTTAAGCGTAAGCTGAGTAACGTTAGGCAAGTTCGGTATGCACTGCAGATTCGGATTATTGTGACATAAAATAGTTCGGGTATTGGTGGGTAAATGTGGTATCGAAGTCAGGTTATTATCGTTGCAGATAAATGCCCCGTTTGAACCCATGCTCGGAAATTGCAGATTGGTAATACTGGTAATGGCATTGTGCGAACAGTCTAATTTGGATATTTGATGCCAATAGTACCCCATGCGGTTTAAGTTCAGCGAGGTTAGCTGATTCGAGTCAATTGTAAGGCTTAGCAAATTATTATAACCCGACCAGATAACAGGTGCTGAGGTAATCTCGTTCACTCCTACGTCAACTACTCTTAAGTTACCGGGTGGAAAATGCCTTAGCCGATTCCCTCTAATGTTGAGGTTATAGCCGCTGCTGCTTCCGTAAATGGTAACCATCGTATCTAAGTCATTATAGCTTAAATCTATAGCATTGAATTCTGTTGGAAAATAAACGGTATCCTTCAGAAACGCTTTCATGTTATTGTGCGACAAGTTGAACGACCAGCCTAAAGAGTAGGAGCGGTTAAGTATTATGGTGTCAATGTTATTATAGCTCACATCAACACTGCCAAACGAAGTGGGTACCTTAAGAACAGAAAGGGGAAACTCGGTAAGGTTATTATGCGAAGCATTTAAATTACGCGAAATACACGAGTTGATATTCGAACACCATTTTATATACTCAATACCGGTGAGGTCGCTGATATTTTGGTAAGATAAATCGAGCATGCTGAATTGTATCTTGTATGTTTTCGAAAAAACCGTATCTATCTGATTACCTACCATACAGGTGTCCCAGCCGTGGGTGCGCAGCCAGGTGGCAAAATTGTTGTCGGGGATTGTGAAATATTGCGCCTTTACGAAATTATTAGACGCAAGACACAAGACACAAGACAATGCAATGGTGCGGAGTAAAGTTTTCGTTTTCATAGCGATTGATTTAAGGTGATGAAATGTTTTTATTTATTGATAACTAACTTCTTCGTTACACTTCCTTTCTCATGGCTCACCGTTACAAAGTAAACTCCATTTATAAAGTTTTCGGTTGACAGTTTATAGTTTACAGTTT
>JAZKEP010000227.1:19539-26387 GCA_040387015.1 Bacteroidota bacterium | reverse complement strand
GATGCACTTGTGATTTTAGTAACATCTAGCCCGAACGTGAGCATAGCACCACCTGCTCAGTTAACCTGTGCTGTAAACCTTGTAACGCTTACAGCTTCGTCTTCTACTATCGGTGTAAGTTATGATTGGGGCGGTGGTGTAACCTCGGCCACCAACACAGTTTCTTTCCCCGGCAGTTATAGCGTTACCGTAACGGACCCGGCTGGCGGTTGCACAGCATCGGGAATAGTTACTGTTTCGCAGAATATTGCGCTACCGAATGTTAGCATTGCCACACCCGCTCAGCTAACCTGTGTGGTAACGAGTGTAACGCTTACAGCTTCGTCTTCTACTATCGGTGTAAGTTATAATTGGGGAGGAGGTGTAACCTCGGCCACCAACACAGTTGCTTCACCCGGCAGTTATAGCGTTACCGTAACGGACCCAAGCAATAACTGTTCGGCTGCTTCTTCCACTTTGGTATTTCGCAATTGCGGTATCTTCACTATTCAAGCGCAGGATGCAACCTGTAATGGTGCATGTAATGGCTTGGCAACGGTTCTGCCTGCCGGTAATTATACTTATGTATGGAACAACGCGGCAACTACCTCCACCATTGTCGGGCTCTGCGCAGGTATCTATTCCGTAACAGTGATGGATTCGGTGCTTGCACCTTTAGATACGTTAAGCATCAGTGTAAACCAGCCAACTCCTTTAGCAATACAGAATATGATGGTCACAAACCCCACGTGCTTTGGAAATAGTAATGGGGCGGTGGACATTACTGTTTCGGGCGGCACGCCACCTTACACTTTCAACTGGGGCATGGGTATAACTACAGAAGACATTGTGAATGTTGTAGCAGGCACCTATCCGTTAACTGTTACAGATAATAACGGCTGCACAGTAGTGGTTGCAGCGGTTGTTACGCAGCCCAACCTCTTAATGGCAGCAACATCTCTGATAGCTGAATCATCACCGGGCAACTGTGATGGTTCTATTCTGCTAACAGTTACCGGAGGAGTTCCAGGCTACTCTTTTACATGGAACGATGGAGCTATTACTTCGAACAGGACGGCCCTTTGTGCAGGCACCTACACAGTTACTATTAGTGACATGAACGCCTGCACCGTTTCCGCCACAGAGACTGTTACAAATTCATGCCTGGTTAATACCCTTGTTCTTTCAATTGATTCCACCGGACATTTAAACTGCAACCGCACAGCCGACACATTAACTGCTGTGGTAAGCGGTGGCACCACGCCATATAACTATACCTGGTATTGGGCAGGACTCGTTGACACCAGTGCATCTATTATTGTTACCCAGCCGGGCAGCATCCTCTTATTTGTAACCGACTCGGCAGGCTGTTCCAGACAGGCCAACCATCTAGTTCAAAGCACAGGCGTTTCGGTTTCCATTCAAAGTGCGGTGCCTGCTTCCTGCAATGGAGCAGCTAACGGTAAAATAAAAGCAGCTGTAAGCGGTGGCACTGCTCCATATTCCTTTTTATGGAGCAACGGGGCCACAGCCGATTCAATTATGAATTTAGCGGCAGGAACTTACCGGCTTACTGTAACCGATGCCACATCGTGTTCTGCCACAATTAGTTACTTCCTTAACCAGGTTAACACTAACTGGAGCTACTATATATATACAAACAGTACGTACGCTAACTGTGGTAACAATGGCAGTGCTACCGTAACTGTATATGGCGGCACCGGGCCTTTTACTTATTTATGGAATACCACTCCGCCACAAACTACCCAAACAGCAACCGGTTTAACAATGGGCTACTATAATGTAACCGTTTTCGGAAGCGATGGGTGCATACGCACAGGAAGCACATATGTTCAGAGCAGTTGTTATAATATAATCCGCGGCAGGCTTATACATGATTTCAATGGGAACTGTGTGCTTGATTCAGGCGAAACCATACGTGCCTACCAATCAATAGTGGCCGATGGAACTACCGATACCTATGGCTATACCGATGCACAGGGATATTACAGCATTCCTGTTCTGTCGGGAACTTATAACATACGGCCCTATCTGAATGGGACCTGTTTAATTAATTGCTCGGGGCTTAATACATCGTATAACCACACTTTCTCAACGTTGGGAGATACGCTGAATAACATCAATTTCTACTTAGTTCCGGCCCCGTTCGATTTGTTTGTATCCAATGGCTGGTCGGGTTTCCGTCCCGGGTTTACACAGGCTATACCTATTTATTACGGAAACACTGGTATTAATACCGTAAACGGAACTCTCACTTTTTCGTATGATGCCGACCTGGTTTATCAGTCATCATCCGGCAATGGGGTACACAATGCCACCAACCGTACCATTACATGGGTATTAACAGGTATACTTCCGAGTGGTAATATCAATTACAACACTTTTGTTACTGCAACTTTCCTGACCCCAGTAGGTACTCCTTTGAACACACCCATCATAAATGGCACCCGCATCACCGGCCCTGCCAATGAATGTGATACAACTGACAATGTTTATGTAGAGTCAACATTTGTCAGAAACTCCTATGACCCGAACGATAAAGCGGTATCACCTGCCGGTGATATTTTTGAAGAGGACTCCATGCTTACATACACCATCCGTTTTCAAAACACCGGTAACGACACCGCCTGGTTTGTAGTGCTGAAAGATACCTTGTCATCTTATCTTGAACCGGGCAGTGTAGAAAACCTGGCCTCCAGCCATCCGATAACTGAATTTAAAGTTGAAGGAGAAGGAATACTCACTTGGGTGTTTAATCCTATTTACTTAGTAGATAGTTTTACGAACGAGCCCGCCAGTCATGGCTATGTTATTTTCCGGGTGAAGAAAAGAAGCGGCCTTCCTTTAAGCACCACTATTTCCAACACTGCCCATATCTACTTTGATTACAATGAGCCGGTAGTAACTAATACTATCACCAATACGCTTACCGAACCGAACTTTATTTTTACAGTAAGGGGCGATGAAAATATTTCGGTAACAGCTATGCCTAATCCGTTTACCCAACAAACACAGATCGTTGTAGAAGGTGTTAATAGCAATTTCGATTTCGAGTTGTTTGATGTAACAGGAAAGATGATGAAACAGATTTCATCCATCCGCGAAAACCGTTTTGAACTGCAACGCGAAGACATGAGCGCGGGCGTTTATTTCTATCGCATAACTACAACTCAAAAACAAAGAGCTTTCGGAAGGGTCGTAGTGGAATAAGTTTTCCTTTTTGTAAAGAAGTTCCATTTTCTGAAGAAGTGGAACTTCTTTTAAAACATACATCTTTACTCCTTTTGAGCCACATCTCTTTTTTCTAGAGGCACAAAATCTTTTACAAAGGCCTCAGTGGAATTAATACCAGGTATCTTCTGTTTATGATACACCCTTATCAATTGTAGCGGAAAAGGGATCAACGCCACGTTATATTTTGATTTTTGAGTGAATTTTTTTAGAAAGAGTGATTGAAAGGGATCTGTAGCTATGGCTACTTTTTTAAATCCTAGTTGGTGAGCTAACTGAATTCCGAAGTCTATATTTTCAGTGCCATGCTCTGCCCTGGTCTCCATAAAAGTATGGTTGGAAGGAATGCCCAGAGAGTCTGCCATTATCTTCATGGCTTTTGCTTCCACGTATGGACTGTGAACAGCGGAACCCGAAAAAATAATGTTCTTAGCCACTTTCCGCTCAAACAACCACTTTGCCCATAGTATACGCGCCTTTAAAATGGTATTTACTTTTCCTTCGCTGAAAGGTAATCCCGGAACAATAATAGCATCGTAAGGGGCATTGATTAAATAATCCTTACCTGTATTGTTGGCCGCGTGGTTGATCAGCCCGCAGGAGCTTGTTATAAAGGTGATGATGATGATTAGCAAGTAAAACGAAAGCCTCATAAGAATAGCTTGGGTGAAGTAAAGCTCCGGTGCATAGACAAGGATTGGTTATATTATAACAATTATCCACTATTTTTATTGCGTGCACCTCAATAACGACAAACTCAAGCAGTCGATTTTTCTTATAGCGCTCTTCCTACTAGGTGGATTTTTGTTTTACCTGATGGAAGGGTTTTTTAATGCTTTTCTGGGGGCGGTGGTCTTTTATATTCTTCTGCGAAAACCCTATTTCTATCTCACTGAAAGAAAAGGAAGAAAATTGCATAAGATATTCGCAGCAGCTCTTTTAATGTTTGTCTCGTTTATTGTTCTGGTACTTCCAGTCATGTTGTTATCGCTTATGCTTTCAGGAAAAGTTGCCTACCTAATTACTCATTATTCAGATATTCTACACTTGGGTCAGGAATGGAGCAACAAGGCCAAGGAATATCTTGGTATTGACATCATTACTTCCGATACCGTCAGTAGACTTACTACTTTGGCAACCCAATTAGTTCCCAAATTTCTCTCAGCTACACTTAGTGCTGTAGCCGATGTTTTCGTGCTTTACTTTTTGTTGTATTTTATGTTGACCAATGCGAGATACTTAGAAGGATATGTGCGCAGAAACCTACCGTTCAGTCAAGAGAATGACTTGCTATTGTTGTCTGAGCTTAAAAATCAAACTTTCTCGAATGCAATCGGCATTCCGGTGCTTGCTATTTTACAGGCCGCTACTGCCTATGTAGGCTATTTGTTGTTTGGCGTATCGGAACCTGATTTTTGGGCTGTTATCACTGGCCTGATGAGCGTGATGCCTGTGGTAGGCACAACCATTATATGGGTGCCGCTTTCTATTTTTCTTTTTGTGGGGGGTAATCAGTGGCAAGCCTCGGGGCTTATTTTGTATGGAATTATCATCATCACCAATATTGATAATGTATTCCGCTTCGTGTTGCAGAAAAAAATCGGAAACATCCATCCGGTAATTACCTTTTTCGGAGTTATTATTGGTATGCCGCTATTTGGTTTTGTAGGAATTGTTTTCGGACCGCTTTTAATATCATACTTCATTTTGCTGGTGAAAATCTACCGCAAAGAATATTTACAAGAAACTCATGGATAAGTTCTTGTCCTTCTAAGAAGCACTTTGTTGCGCATCAATTAATTGCCTGCTCAATATCGGCAATAATATCTTCGATACTCTCCAGACCTGCAGAAATCCGAACTAAACCCGGAGTAATTCCGGCAGCTAATCTTTCATCTTCGCTTAATTTACTATGTGTGGTAGATGCCGGATGGGTAGCAATGGTTCGTGTGTCACCAAGGTTAGCGGAAAGCGAAATCATTTCTAGCCCATCCAGAAATTTTCTTCCTGCTTTTACCCCGCCCTTCAATTCAAAAGCAACCACACCACCGCCCATCTTCATTTGCTTTTTTGCTATTTTATATTGAGGATGTGATTTAAGAAATGGATATTTTACCCAACTTACTTTTTTATTCTTTTCGAGATATGCTGCCAACTTCAAAGCATTTTCAGAATGCCTCTCCATCCTTACAGCCAGCGTTTCTAAGCTTTTAGAAAGTACCCATGCATTAAAAGGTGAAAGTGCAGGGCCTGTGTTGCGACTGAAAATATAGATTTCTTTTATTAAATCCTTTCTGCCTACAGTTACACCACCCAAAACGCGGCCTTGACCATCTATAAATTTTGTGGCTGAGTGAATAACTAGATCTGCTCCGAATTTTATAGGCTGTTGCAGATATGGAGTCGCAAAGCAATTATCAATCACTAAAAGCAGTTTATGTTTCTTAGCAAGCTTGCTAAGCTTCTCCAGGTCAATGATATCTACAGAAGGATTAGTGGGAGTCTCAGCATAAATAATTTTTGTGTTGGGCTGAATCAATTTTTCCCAGGCGGCTACATTATTTCCATCTCCGTAAGAAGTTGTGATATTCCATTTGGGAAAAAACTTGGTAAATATGGTATGCGTTGATCCAAACACAGCACGAGCAGAAACAATATGGTCACCGCTTTTCAATAATGCTGCAAAAGTTGAGAATACTGCAGCCATTCCTGTGGCAAAGGCAAAACCATCTTCCGCCCCTTCCATTTTGCAAATCTTCTCAACAAACTCGCTGTTATTTGGATTGCTAAAGCGCGAATAGATGTTCCGAACTTTTTCCTCAGCAAATGAAGCGCGCATATCTTCAGCGTCTTCGAATACAAAACTGGAACTTAAATAAAGCGGAACAGAATGTTCAAGAAATTGAGTGCGTTTTGTTTGAGTGCGCACAGCATCGGTTTCAAAACTTTTTTTCTTTTTCATTATCATATTTATACGGGCTGCAAATCAACATAATTTTCTTTATAGCTTTACAGGAGTAAAAAATACTTTTAATGATAGAATTGCTAAAACAACCCTGGCATTGGAGCATAGCCGGAATTTTGATTGGATTGACAGTTCCACTACTATATTTAATCGGCAACAAGCCTTTTGGTATTTCTTCTTCGTTCCGACATTTGTGTGCCGCTTGTTTGCCTGGGAATATTTCTTATTTCAAATACGATTGGAAGAAAGAGACCTGGAATATTTTTTTTGTTATAGGTATTTTGGCTGGAGGAATTGTAGGGGCAACGATACTTGACAACCCTAACCCAATTGAAATTGCAAGCACTACTCAAGAACAATTGGCCCAACTCGGTGTTCAGAATTTTTCTGAACTCGTGCCTACAGATATTTTTTCTATTAATGGTTTGATGACAACGAAAGGGTTTATTCTGATTGTTGTGGGCGGATTTCTTGTTGGCTTCGGTACAAGGTATGCAGGCGGTTGCACATCAGGTCATTCCATTACGGGCATTTCTAATTTTCAGGTTTCAAGTATAGTAGCAACCATTTGTTTTATGTTAGGGGGCTTTATCGCTACGTGGCTACTGTTGCCAATAATATTCAAACTCTAAACAGATGAAAAATATAATTG
>JAZKEP010000227.1:15229-19527 GCA_040387015.1 Bacteroidota bacterium | reverse complement strand
AACATCAAAACCATGCAAGGCGAAGAAGTGATTTTCAGTGAACGACCTTTCAATAAAGGGAATATTATTGGCGGTTTATGTTTTGGGCTAGGCTGGGCGCTCACGGGTGCTTGTCCCGGGCCGATGTATGGATTAATTGGAAGCGGTTTTCTGGTTTTTATTGTTGCGTTGTTGAGCGCAATGGCAGGAACTTATGTTTATGGTCTTTTACAAAACAAATTGCCTCATTGATATTTCAATTTTATCGCGCCATAGTATTTTAAAAATACCTCACGACTTTGCTGATAGCAAATGGTGAATCCCGCATAGCCTTCAGTGAATCCGAGTTTAAAAAAATAATTTCGGATGAACTTGAAAGGCGCACTAAAGGTTGCTTTCACTATTAAGTAAAGAATATTTTCTCCCTTTAAATGTTGCGCACCAATAGCAGCAAACTTTTCAGTCTGCTTTATTAATGCTACTTTAGTTGGATAAGTATTATGAAGAATTTCTCCATTCAAGTGCCGAGTGTTTGACCGGTCCTTCATCTTAAACTTATCATGTGGATTTGTTCCAGTCCATTCTCCTTTTGATTTATTCCATAAGCGCAACTTAGTGTCAGGATACCAGCTACAGGTTTTAATTGGCTTGCCGCAATAGAAATTCAGACGGTTCATGGTATATCCGTCTGTTTCAAAATGCTTTTTTGTTGCAGCAATTGATAGCTTTAACTCTTCGCTTAACGCTTCATCGGCATCCAATGAAAGCACATAATCATTAGCGGCTTGCTCTTTAGCAAAGTTCTTTTGCTGTATGTGCCCTTCGAATTTATTTTGAATTATCCGTGCTCCCTTTTTCCTTGCCAGTTCAACGGTTTTATCCGTTGAGAAAGAATCAATAACTACAACCTCATCGGCAATTTCTTTCACCGATTCAATACATCTACCGATATTTTCTTCTTCGTTAAGTGTAATAATAACTACCGAGAGTTTTTTCATTACTTTTTGAAATGATTCATTAAAAGTAAAAGGAAGATAAGGTAAAAGGCGGTTCCCATTTGCTCTTCGAGAGTCGCTTCTGTAATGAACGATGAAAACAAAATGAGGTGGAAAACCACAAAAAGCCAGTGCTTGTAATTTCCCTTGTAGAAGAATGGAAAGAAAAAGGCAAATAGAAAAAACAACAGGCCGGAAATTCCAGTTGTTGCCAAAATCCAAACAAACTGATTATGCGGCAGTTTATGATCGCTGGCTGGAATTTCGGGATAATGCTGATTGTAAAAGTTATTCATTTCATTTCTCAAATCACCTGCGCCTATCCCCAGCCAAAAATTTTCTTTTGCAATCTCCAGTGCTCCTTTTATTGAAGCTATCCGAATTCCGTCCGTTAGATTTTTAACTTGCCCCTTCTCATACATAATCCGATCATAATTCATGAAGCCTAGCTTGTTGTGTAAACTTGGCACATATTCTATTGCAATGAAAAGCACAATGGACAAGCCCGCTAAGATTCCCACGCTCTGCAAAAATTTCTTGCGAACAACAGCATACTGAATCACAACAAGCAAAAGAGAAATGTACAATGCCAGTAATGCGCTTCTAACAGCAAGGACGTGTAACGATAGGAAGGAGAAAACAATAAAGAATAGTTGGAGCCATTTTTCAGCTGCATTGATCAAATATATTTTTGTGCTCCAAAGGTATACGGCAGCGAAGAGTGCAAAGGTCAACATCAGCGTATAGCGAATGTGACTATATGGCATTGGTATTCCGTTGCCGCGCAAAAACGATTCGTTTATGAATTCATAATTCAAAAAATAATTGGCAAGCACTACACTGGTGCTTGCAAAAAAGGTAAAAATAAACCCATAGAACAGGGCGATAAATTTTCGTTCTTCTATTTTCTTCAACCCAACAAATGCAATTGGTAAGGCGAGATATGGAAGTTTGATGCGTACCCAGGTCAACCACCCCGCTTTGTCCTCACTATAAATTCCCGAAACAAAAACGATGAAAAAGAAAATGGAGAGAATCCATAGTTCCTTTCTATGAGAATATTTGCTGAATAATTCTAATGCTCCGTTTTGCAAAAGAGAAATAACCAAAAGTGCAACCATCCCAATACTCACCAGTGCGCGCGAACAAACAAAGCCAATGAAGATGAACTGGCAGCACAATACAATCCCCCATTGAAATTTATCTTCACTCAAAAATCTTTTCACGGATATTTTTTGATTCACCCAGCGGCTTTGAAAAAGGATTTTAATTTTAAAGCATAAACATAAAACTCTTGCCGGACAAAAATTCCATTGCCAATTTTAAAACACTTGCACGAACCATTTCGTTGGTTGAGAATGAAGTGGAGAATTTCGAAAGTCTGCTTCAGGAACTTCAACCCAAAAATGTTCCTGTCATTGGCTTCACAGGCCCTCCGGGTGCCGGTAAAAGCACACTACTAAACGCAGTGGTCGGATTTTTATTGGACGAAAAAAAAAGAATAGGGTTAGTTCTCATTGATCCGTCTTCACCATTTAATTTCGGGGCACTGCTGGGGGACCGGCTGCGCTTGAGCGCCCATTTCAATAACGACCATCTTTTTATCCGCTCAGTTGCCTCCCGCGGTTCGCTTGGTGGATTAAGTGATAAAATAATTGAAGTAGTAGAAGTGATGCGTAGTTATCCGTTCGATTATATCTTCATCGAAACAGTCGGAGTTGGTCAAAGTGAAGTGGAAATTGCAGGGCTTGCAGACATAACATTTGTTGTTTTGGTTCCTGAATCGGGCGATGCAGTACAGGCCATGAAAGCAGGGTTGATGGAAATTGCCGATGTGTTTGTCATTAACAAGGCGGACAGAGCTGACGCTGATGCAGTTGTAAACTCACTGTCGCATCAATTGCAGATGAGTGGTAGAGACAATATTCCCATTCTAAAGACTGTTGCAGTAGAGTGCAAGGGGGTAAAAGAATTGATTGACGCAATTCACTTATGGGAAAATAATTCTGAGAATGAAAGCAGAAAAATAATCCTTCTTGCCGAAAAAGCATTGCGAATCATTTCCAAAGGTCGTATGAAAAATTTCGACCGGGAAAAAATGAAATCAGAATTAAGCAAAAAAATGAGTGCTTCTAACTTTAATCTATACAGTTTCGTGAAACAATACCTTTAATCAGGAAATGATTCAACAACTTTCCATAGAAGATTTCTTAACGCAATCGAAGGAACATCTTACTCTCGATGTTCGCTCCGAAGGGGAATTTAACTACGGACACATTCCACACGCCACCAATCTTCCGTTATTTAATAACGAAGAGCGAAAAATTGTAGGCACTACCTACAAACAGAAAAGCAGAGAGGAGGCTATCCTTATTGGATTAGATATCGTTGGGAAGAAATTGGGAGACTTCGTCCGCTTTGTTCAACCACTTATAAAAGACAACAAAGTTTTTGTGCATTGCTGGCGCGGAGGAATGCGCAGCGGAAGTATAGCGTGGCTCCTAAATCTTTTCGGTTACGAGGTTTTTGTTTTGAAGGACGGCTACAAATCATACCGCCATCAGGTGTTGGGTATAATCGGAGGGAAATTTCAATACATTGTTATTGGTGGCAGAACAGGCAGCGGCAAAACGGCCGTACTACAGGAACTTAAAAATAATGGAGAACAGGCAATTGACCTTGAAGGAATTGCCAATCACAAAGGTTCCGCCTTCGGAGCATTAGGGCAAAACCCACAGCCGTCAACTGAGCATTTCGAAAATCTTCTTGCTGAAGAATTGACACTGTTCGATGAAGAAAAAAGAGTCTGGCTCGAAGATGAAAGCAAAACTATAGGAAGAGTATTTCTTGATTTAAACTTCTGGAATCATATACGGTTGTCTCCTTTGTTCGTAATTGGTTTGCCGCTTGAAATCAGATTAAGAAAACTTGCAGAGGAATATGGAACTTTTTCGGTTGAAGAACTCACAGCATCATTTAGCAACATTGTTCGAAGATTAGGAAATGAACAATGGAAGAATGCGGTGACCGCGTTGGAAGAGAAAAACATAGAGCTTGCCGCCCGAATAGCATTGTCATACTATGATAAAGCTTATGACAAGGGAATCAACATGAAAGAGACAAAGGAAATTTATCGATTCACTTTTGAAAATGCTGAGGCGAAAAATATTGCTGAAACTTTGATTGAAGTCGCCAACAAAAAATATGGAAATAAAGTTAACGCAGTTTAGTCACGGCAGCGGGTGCGGATGCAAAGTTGCACCGACTGTTCTTGAAAAAATATTGGAAAATACAGGAGAAACCTTTATGTCAAAAAATTTATTG
>JAZKEP010000227.1:12563-15219 GCA_040387015.1 Bacteroidota bacterium | reverse complement strand
GGTCGGCAATGAAACCAAAGATGATGCTGCTGTTTATGATTTAGGAAGCGGAACTGCGCTTATCAGCACGGTAGACTTTTTTACCCCAATTGTAAATGATGCCTTTACTTACGGAAGAATTGCTGCTGCCAATGCCTTAAGTGATGTGTATGCCATGGGAGGCAAACCATTTTTAGCTATTGCAGTTTTAGGTTTTCCTGTCCAGAAACTTCCTACTGAAATTGCACAGCAGATTATTGCAGGAGGTAAAAGCATTTGCGCTGAAGCGGGTGTTGCTCTCGCGGGCGGACATACAATTGATTCGCCCGAACCTTTTTTTGGTTTAGCGGTAAATGGCTTTGTTCCTGTAAAAAATCTGAAACAAAATTCGAAGGCTCAGGAAGGCGATTTGCTTTTTCTTACCAAACCACTTGGAACCGGAGTGCTTACCACTGCTTTGAAAAGAGATTTGCTTACTGCAAACGAAATTCAGCATGCTGTGAATTCAATGTGTATGCTGAACACCTTTGGCGAAGAATTAGGAAAACAGGAATTTGTTCATGCACTTACCGATGTTACCGGATTCGGTTTACTTGGACATCTAATTGAAATGTGTGAAGGCGCTAGCCTGTCTGCAGAAATTGAATATTCCAAAGTGTCGTTAATGGATAGAGTGAAAGAGTTAAGTGCAAAATTTATTTATGCCGACAACACCATGCGCAACTGGAAAAGCTATGAAAGCAAAGTACAGGGAATCGAAAGCGAATCATTGCTTACCCTTTGCGACCCGCAGACAAGCGGAGGATTGTTGATTTCCATCTCAAGTGAAAAGGAAACTGAATTCAAATCGCTTGCAAAGCAAAACTGTTTCGACTTGGAGAGTATCGGGCAAATGATTCCTAAAGCAGATAAAACTATTTTCATAAAATGAAGGACAGAAACATCATCATCACGGGAGGTAATGCAGGAATCGGCTTGGCAACTTCAATTACCCTGGCTAAACAGGGCGCCAATATTTATATCGTTTCGCGCGATAAAGATAAAGCCGAAGAAGCAGTGCGAGAAATTATTGGTGTAAGTGGGAATAAAAATGTCAAATACTTCCTCGCTGAACTTTCCTCCCAAAAATCAATACGTCAGCTGGCTTTAGAGATAAAAGCTGAAATGAATGTGGTGGATGTTTTGATTAATAATGCCGGTTGCGCATTTATCAATTTTGAACTTAGCGAAGAAGGTTTGGAAAAGACTATCGCTACTAATCACTTTGCCTACTTTCTGCTTACTAACCTTTTGCTTGACCTGATTAAAAACTCTGATTATGCCCGGATCATTAATGTATCTTCCGATTCACATTACAATGGAAAAATAAAATTCGATTCGTTCTCGCAGAAGAAAGGGTACTTTGTGCGTAGCGCCTATGAGCAAAGCAAACTGGCAAACGTTCTGTTCACGAATGAATTGGCTGAGCGGTTAAAAAGCACACACGTTACAGTAAACAGCCTGCATCCCGGATTTGTGAAAACAAAAATCGGCAATAAAAATTCTGCCTGGTATTCAAGTTTAGTTTGGTCAATTATGACAGAATTGGGGGCTATAAGTGTTGAGGATGGTGCAAAAACATCTGTTTACCTCGCTTCTTCTCCCGAAGTGAAAAATGTTACGGGCTTGTACTTTGACAAATGCAAGTCAAAGGAGATAGCTAAAAGAGCAAAGGATATTTCTATGCAAAAAGAGCTATGGAGGAAAAGTGAAGAACTTTGCCCACTGAGTTAAAACCTCAAATGAAGAATAATTTTAAGTTTGCCGCCTTAAACAAAAAAAGATGAAAGCAGGACCAAATACGGTAGTAAAAATCACTTACGAATTACGTAACGAACCACAGGGTCAAGTAGTGGATTCAGCAGACAAAGAAAATCCGTTCGCGTTTCTATTCGGTCATGGAAATGTGTTAGATAAATTTGAAAAGAGCCTTGAGGGTCTTATTGCAGGCAATCAATTCAATTTTTCATTGACTGCAGAAGAAGGATATGGCGAATATGATGAGCAGGCAGTAATTCAATTAGACAAGAATGTTTTTGCCGTTGATGGCAAAGTGCAAGATGAAATGTTGTTTGTAGGAAATGTAGTTCCGCTACAAGACCAGAACGGAAATCCTTTTCAGGGAAGAATTGTAAATATTATTCTCGATAAAGTAACGGTTGATTTGAACCACCCTTTCGCAGGCAAGCCGCTTTTATTCAGCGGAGAGGTGATTGAAGTGCGTGAAGCACATCAGGTGGAGTTGGAGCACGGACACGTGCATGAGCATGGGGATCACTCTCATCATTAACCCCTAAATCCCCTAAAGGGGACTTTAATACAAACTACTTTTTACGGGCTTCAAGTTTTGCAATTACATCCTGCAGCTTGAAGCCTTTTGCTTGCAGCAATATGAGATAATGAAAAAGCAAGTCAGCACCTTCATTCAGAAATAAATCAGCGTTATCATCTTTTGATTCGATAACTAACTCTGTTGCTTCTTCGCCAACTTTTTGCGCAATTTTATTGATGCCTTTGGAGAAAAGTTTTGAAGTGTATGAATCTTCCGTAGGCGAATCTTTTCTGGATGTGATGGTTTGTTCCAACTCAATCAGGAAATCCAGATTGCTCTTTTCATTCTTCTCACTCCAGCAGGTAT
>JAZKEP010000227.1:0-12553 GCA_040387015.1 Bacteroidota bacterium | reverse complement strand
ATCTGCTCCTGTATGACAAACAGGACCAACAGGATTTGCCTTAATAAGCAAAGTATCATTATCGCAATCGTTATGAATAGAAACTACATTCAGAAAGTTGCCGCTTTCTTCTCCTTTTGTCCATAGGCGGTTTTTGGTGCGACTGAAAAAAGTAATGCGCTTTTCAGTTTGTGTTTTCTGAAATGCCTCTTCATTCATAAAACCCAGCATCAAAACTTTATTGGTAGTGGCATCCTGAATAATAGCAGGCACAAATCCGTTTCCTTTGGCAAAATCTATGGTCATAATCTTACGGTAATTCCTTTTTGATGTAAACAGTTTTTCAAATCCCTGATGGCAATTTCTTTGAAGTGGAAAATACTTGCGGCTAAAGCCGCATCTGCTTTTCCTTCAGTAAAGGTATCATAGAAATGTTCCGTTGCTCCCGCACCGCCTGAAGCAATCACAGGAATGTTTACTGTTTCAGAAAGTTGTGTGAGCGCTTCATTCGCAAAACCGTTTTTGGTTCCGTCATGATTCATAGAGGTAAACAGAATTTCTCCCGCGCCTCTTTGCTCTCCTTCTTTCGCCCATTCAAATAAATCCAGTTCGGTTTCTAATCTTCCCCCATTCAGATAAACTTTCCAGCCGCTAGTCTGCTTTGCGTCTATCGCCAGCACCAAACACTGACTACCGAATTTATCTGAGATGTCGGAAATCAATTTTGGATTTCGCACGGCTGCTGAGTTCAACGAAATCTTATCCGCTCCGCTTTGCAAGAGGGCATACACATCGTCCACAGAAGAAATTCCTCCACCAACTGTGAAAGGAATATTAATGTTAGCAGCAATACGCTCTACTAATTCAACCAGCGTTTTTCTTTTCTCGTGTGTAGCAGTGATATCCAAAAACACCAACTCATCAGCGCCTTCTTCCGCATAAAGCTTCGCCAACTCCACCGGGTCACCGGCATCGCGCAGGTTTTCGAAGTTCACACCTTTAACTGTGCGGCCATCTTTAATATCCAAGCATGGTATAATTCGCTTTGCTAACACTCAATTGAATTTTGCCAAATCTGTCAATGAAATTTTCCCTTCGTAAATCGCCTTGCCGATGATTGCTCCATGCAAACCTGTCTCTTTCAAAACCTTCAATTCATTCAAATCGCTCACGCCTCCGCTTGCAATTAATTTCAAAGCTGGAAAGCGCTCCAGAATCTTTTTGTAAAGCTCCACCGATGAGCCCTGTAGCATTCCGTCTTTTGCAATATCGGTGCAGATAACATGCTGCACCCCGTGATGAACATAGTCACCCAAAAAACCAAACACGTTAATGCTGCTGTTCTCCTGCCAGCCGCTGATGGCAATGGTCTCCTCCTTCACATCGGCACCCAGAATAATTTTTTCTGCTCCGTATTTATCTAACCAATGCAACACCGTGTCGCGCGATTTCACCGCAATGCTTCCCGCTGTAATCTGCTGCGCTCCGCTATCGAAAGCAATTTTTATGTCCTCATCGGTTTTTACGCCCCCTCCGAAATCTATTTTCAGGTTGGTTTGTGAACTGATTTCCTGCAATGTTTTGTGATTCACAATATGGCTTGCCTTCGCTCCGTCTAAATCCACCAAGTGCAATCGCTGTAACCCTGCGGCTTCAAATTGCTTTGCCACCTCCAGCGGGTTTTCGTTGTAGATGGTTTTCTGCGCGTAATCACCCTGCGACAGGCGCACACATTTTCCGTCTATGATATCAATGGCGGGGATTATCTCCATTACGCTTCCATAAATTTTTTCAAAAATGCTTCTCCTGTCTTTCCGCTCTTCTCGGGGTGAAACTGCACCGCGTAAAAATTATCTTTCTGCACAGCCGCGGAAAACTCTGTGATGTAATTACAACTCATCATAGTGAATTCATTCTTCGGAACGTAATAGCTATGCACGAAATAAAAATAGTCCGATGTCCGATGTCCGATGTTGAACAAATCTGTATCTGCCTCGGACTTCAGACTTCTGACTTCCGACCTGACCGTGTTCCATCCCACATGCGGCACTTTGAGTTTTGGTTCAAAGAGTTTTACTGCTTCGTTTATTATTCCCAAACAATCGGTGGTGCCTTCTTCGCTGAACTTGCACATCAACTGCATTCCGAGGCAGATGCCGAGCACAGGTTGTTTCAATTGAGGAATTAAAACATCCAGCCCTTTTTGTTTCAGCACATCCATTGCTGCTTTGGCATGACCTACTCCCGGGAAAATAATTTTATCGGCAGAGAGAATTTCCTCTTTGTCATCGCTCAACAAAGGGTTTACTCCCAATCGCTGAAAGGCAAACTTTACCGACTGCGTGTTGCCCGCTCCGTAATTGATGATAACGAGTTTCATTGTCCTGCACTCTGTTGTTGAATAGATTGAATAAAAGCAGGGATGCTTTTTTCTAAATCGGGGTTGGCGGAAATGTGTTTGATGAATGCACTGCCCACTATAGCACCCGAAGCATACTTGCAGGCGTTCTCGAAATGCGCGTGTGTCGAAATTCCAAAGCCGATGATGAACGGGTTCTTCAGCTTCATCGCCTTCAGGTGTGCGAAATACTGTTGCTGCTTTTCGGTATCGGCCACCGCATTGCCCGTGGTGCTCGAAGCCGCCACCGCATACACAAAGCCGCTGCTTAGTTCGTCCGTCCTGCGGATGCGCTCATCGGAAGTGCGCGGGGTTACCAGCAGAATATTTTTCAGGTTGTACTTTTCAAACACCGCGCGGTATTCTGTTTCATACACCTCGGGGGTCAGGTCGGGCAGAATCAAACCGTCTATACCAACGCCTGCTGCATCGCGACAAAAGTTTTCGAAACCATATTGCATCACGGGGTTCAGGTAGCCCATCAGGATTAAAGGGATCCGAATCTGCGCGCGCACCGCGCGTAGTTGCTCAAACAGCAGGCGTAGGTTCATGCCGTTGCTCAAAGCGGTGGTGCTGCTTTGCTGTATCACCGGCCCATCTGCCAGCGGGTCGCTGTAGGGCATTCCTATTTCAATCATATCGGCCCCGGCATCCTGCAGCAGTTTGAGCACGCGCACCGTGTCGTTCAGTTGCGGAAAACCTGCAGTGCAATACACCGAAAGGATGTTGTTGGGTTTGGTTTGAAAGAGGTGGTCTATTCGGTTCATTTGGTTTTTGAGAGGGGCAAAGTAAATAAATTGAATGTGAGGTTCTTTGTTTTCGCACTATACGGGTGAAAGTTTGATGGAAAAAAATATTTCCGAATTAAATAACTCTTCAGATAGCGGAACTGTCTTTCGCTTTTTCCTGTTCTAAATGATTTCCTTTTCTTCTTTCTGAAAACCTATTGAGAAGCACGTTTTGAAATGAAAAAATCAATATTCAGGCAAAATTGTTGTTATTCGTTTTCCCTGCCTTATTATAGTTAGAGAATAAAGATGATTTCGCTTAGATGGGGCTCTATTAAGAATGAATGCACAAAGGTTGCGTACCGAAGTTTGTAAATGACAACCTGAACCTTTTTTTTCTTGACCGGGTTAGACCGGGGCTTTATCTTACTTAAGAATTTAACCAACTGATATGAAACTCAACAAAACAACATTCTTCTTTCTGGTCTTTTTTACAGCACTGATTATACAATCGTGTTCCGTAAAAAGAGATTGCCGCGGGCGCATCAAGCATAAACTGCCCAACGGTATCTGGATTTGATCTCGCTTTAAATATTTATTGAACAAAGGCGCTCAGCTCCGTCATCTTTTCATCCGCCTGTTTCATCGTATTCACTTTTTCAAAAGTGAGCACCAGAAACTTTTCTGTTTCGCGCAGGTAGATACCTTGCTTGTGCTGCTGAACATATTCCAATATTTTACCAAACACGGTGCTTTTGTAAAAGCTGGATTCCTGGTTAGCAACAAAGTAGCAGCGCAAGATTTTTCCCTTTAAAATAATCTGTTCCATGCCGAGTTTGGTGGCCATCCACTTCAGGCGCATGGCTTCGAACAATTCAAAAACGGGCGCGGGCACTTCGCCAAAGCGGTCGTGCAGTTGGTCTTCATATTTCTTTAAACCTTCTTCATCTTTAATATCGTTCAGCTCGCGGTAGAGCAGCATCCGCTCGGTAGTGTTGCTCACGTATTCATTGGGAATGAGCATTTCCAAATCGGTTTCGATAGCACAGTCGCGCACATATTCGTGCGTGCGTTCCAGTTCATCTTTGTAAAGGTCTTTGAAATCTGTTTGCTTGAGTTCGCGCACCGCTTCATCCAGAATTTTCTGATACACATCCAAACCGATTTCGGCAATAAAACCGCTCTGCTCTGCACCAAGCATGTTACCCGCCCCGCGTATATCCATGTCGCGCATGGCAATGTTGAAGCCACTTCCTAAATCAGAAAACTCTTCAATTGTTTTTAAGCGTTGCTTGCTTTCGTTGCTGAGAGTACTAAGCGGAGGTGCGAGGAGATAACAGAACGCATGCTTGTTGCTTCGCCCCACACGACCCCGCAGTTGGTGTGTATCGCTCAAACCAAACTGATGTGCGTTGTTAATGATGATGGTGTTGGCATTTTCAATGTCAATTCCGCTTTCGATAATATTCGTGCAAAGCAGCACATCGTATTCGCGGTTGATAAACTTCATAAGCACTTCTTCGAGGTGGTCGCCCTCCATTTGTCCGTGTGCCACACCAATATCGATGTTCGGCACAATTTTCATGAGCATCTCTTTTACCTCACCAATGTCGCGCACACGGTTGTGCACGAAGAACACCTGCCCACCTCGATAGATTTCGTATTCGATGGCTTCTTTAATTAAATCAGGGTCCACCGGCCCGACCTCGGTTGTTATCGGTTGACGATTTGGTGGCGGTGTATTGATGATGCTTAAATCGCGCGCACCCATCAGCGAGAAGGAAAGCGTGCGCGGAATTGGAGTAGCGGTGAGTGTAAGCGTATCTACATTCGCTTTTATCGTCTTTAATGTTTCTTTCGTTCCAACTCCGAACTTTTGTTCTTCATCAATAATCATCAGCCCGAGGTCTTTGAACTTCACATTTTTACCGACAAGACCATGGGTGCCGATGATGATATTTATTTTCCCTTCAGCCAATCGTTGAAGCGTTTCCTTCTTCTCTTTCGCTGTTTTAAAACGGTTGAGATAATCTATCTCAATGGGAAAATCAGCCAGACGCTCTTTAAAAACTTTATGGTGCTGCATGGCGAGAATGGTAGTGGGCACCAACACAGCTACTTGCTTTCCGTCTGTTGCTGCTTTGAACGCTGCGCGGATGGCGATTTCTGTTTTACCAAAACCCACATCGCCACAAACCAATCTATCCATCGGTGACACCGCTTCCATATCCCGCTTTACATCTTCCGTTGCTTTTGCCTGATCAGGTGTATCTTCATACATGAACGAAGCTTCCAACTCGTTCTGCATATAGCCATCGGGTGAAAACTGAAAACCCTTCGATGCTTTGCGCTTGGCATAGAGCTGAATTAAATCGAAGGCAAGTTCTTTGATTCGCTTCTTGGTTTTCTTCTTGAGGTTGCTCCATGTATCGGTGCCCAGCTTGTTCACGCGAGGCGCTTCGCCATCCTTACCTACGTATTTCGAAATTTTGTGGAGGCTCTGAATGCCCACATACATAATATCGTTGCCCGCATAAATCAGGCGCACTGTCTCCTGTAGTTGTCCGCCCACTTCAATTTTTTCAAGACCGCTGAACACACCCACCCCGTGGTCGATGTGCGTTACAAAATCTCCGGGCTTTAGTTCGCGAAGGGTTTTCATGAGCAACGCTTTGTCGCGGCTGAAACCCTGACGCAGATTGTATTTGTGATAGCGGTTGAAAATCTGGTGGTCGGTATAAAAGCAGATTTTCAAATCATCATCAATAAAGCCGTGATGAATGCCCACATGCACAGGTGCGAAAACTTCTTCGTTGGTTTTGCCGTTCTCCTTTGCCGGATGAGAGGACTTCACTTTCAAATCGTGAAAGATGGCGTAGAAGCGCTCCACCTGTTTAGGGTTCTCTGCAAAAATTAAATTGGTGTAACCGCGCTCATCGTTCTCGTGAAGATTGCGGATAAGCAATTCGAAGTTCTTGTTGAAGGAAGGCTGGGGCTTAGCATGAAACAAAATTTTCTCTTCTGCTTTGAAGAAACTCTTGCTTCCAAACTCTACCACACGGAAACGCGCAATGCCTTTCAGAAAATCAGCAGAAGAAAGAAATACTTCTTCTGCTTCACCTTCGAGCAAGGGATGGTTGGGATGTTCGATACGATTCTTCTTTATATCGGGTTGAATCTTTTTTGCCTTCTCTATCGCCAAGCCTAAAACATCGAGTATCATCTGTGCATCTTTTATCCAGATGATGGTATTGGGTGGAAAAACTTCAAGCACCGAAGTTTTTTTGTCGTTGGTGAAGTGCGTTTGAATGTTGGGCACAATAGTAACACTGGCAATTTTTTTCTGGCTCAACTGCGAGAGCGGATCGAAGGTGCGGATGCTTTCAATCTCTTTGCCGAACAACTCTACACGATACGGAAACTCGTTGCCGAAGGAAAATACATCCACAATATCGCCACGGATGCTGAACTGCCCCGGCTCGTAAACAAAATCAACGCGCTCGAATTCGAAATCAACGAGCAGGTCAATCATAAAATCAACATCAAGCTTTTCGTTCACCTTCATACGAAGGGTTTGCTCGTTGAGCACTTCCTGCCGCACCACTTTTTCAAACAACGCTTCTGGATAAGTAACGGCCAACTCGGCTTTACTGTTACTGTTGCTTAGGCGGTTGACGGTTTCGGTGCGTAGCAGTACATTGTTGTTGTTGAGCTCGCTAAAATCCTGCGGACGCCTGAATGAGTCGGGAAAGAAGAAAACATCTTTGGTGCCGAGCAGGTTTTTGAGGTTGTTCTGAAAGTAAGCAGCCTCTTCTTTATCGCCCATTACAAACAAGTGATTGAAATCGGTCTGCTTAAAAACAGCAGCAGCAATAAAAGCATCCTGCGAGCCGATAAGGCCTTGCAGAAAAACATCTTTGCGGTCGTCACCGCTAGTGAGTTGTTCGATGAGTTGTTTTACTTGTCCGGAACCGGAGTATTGTTTGAGTATTTCTTCTATGGTCATAAAAAAGATAATGCCCCGATCCCGCTCGAAGCAGGACGGGGTTTAAATTTTGTGGGGGCGAATGTAGGGAATGAGAACCTAATTTTTTGTTGATTTGCTGATCAGCTCTGTTTTGAGCCAACCTAAAATGAGCCTGGCTTAAACAATGCCTTTTACCTTTTCACATCCTGCAGCCGTTTTGCCATTGCGACTATTACCGAGTCACTGGTTTTCACTTACAGGCCTTATTATCGGCAGCATGGTTCCCGACTTTGAATATTTCCTACGCATGAAAGTGGAAAGCAATTTTAGCCATACCATAGCCGGCATATTTCTGTTTGATCTTCCGGTGGGTGTTATCATTGCATATGTTTTTTATAACATAGCAGCTGCGCCTCTTATAGATAATGCCCCGGCATTTTTATCATCAAGGTTTTCCTTTCTCAAAAACTCCAACTGGAATAATTATTTCAGAAATAACGTATTGAAAGTGTGTCTTTCAATTATTCTTGGTGCTATATCTCACATAGTATGGGATAACTTTACCCATGAGCATGGTCACTTTGCCAGTGCTATACCGGAGTTTTCGGAAAGAGTAAACATTTTTGGAATACAAATGGGCTTCTATCATGTTTTGCAACATCTTAGCACACTGGGTGGGGCCTTTGTTATTGCCGTTTATGTATTGCTGCTGCCTACAGACACAAGTTACAAAGCTAGCCCCTCTGCTAAGTACTGGAGTGTAGTTGTAATCCTTTTCTTTTTACTGGTCATTATAAGAATACGTTTCGGGCTGGGAGCTAACTGGTTCAATAATCTGGCGGTATCGTCCATTTCAGCCGGGTTAATAGCAGTGGTATTTACCCCCCTGCTATTGTTTAGGAGAAAGTAAGCAGGATTTTTTTGGAAATTTTAAAAGATGATGTTCCTGTGCTGCTGAGAGTTTGAATAACCGATTCACGAAATTGATTCCTAAACTCATTTCCATAACTTGCACGGCTCTTATGATTACCACTGTTGCATACCCCCGCGCGGCACTTATCGGCAATCCGAGTGACGGCTACTTTGGAAAAACCATCGCTTTTGTTTTCAGCAATTTTAAAGTGGAGGTATATCTGCATGAATCGGAATTACTCGAAATTATTCCCGGCAGCCGCGACCGCCTAGTGTTTAAAAACATCGCTGAGCTAAGCGCTGAAGTAAAGCAAACCGGATACTACGGAGGCCTGCGGCTGATTAAGGCTACCATCAAAAAATTTCAGGATTACTGTACCCAGAACAACATCGCGCTGCCGCAAAAAAACTTCACCATCGGTTTTTCATCTACCATACCCGACCGATTGGGTTTGGCAGGGAGCAGTGCAATTGTCACCGCTTCTATTAAAGCCATTCTCCGGTTTTACCAAATAGATATTCCCAAACCACTTCTCGCAAATCTTATTCTATCGGTAGAAAAAGACGAGTTGCATATCGGGGCTGGCTTACAGGACCGTGTGGCGCAGGTTTATGGTTGTCCGGTGTTTATGAATTTTAAGAAAGAACTGTTAGTGCAACAGGGTTATGGCGAATACCTCCCGTTCGATAAAAACTTACTACCGCCTCTTTACATTGCTTACCGTACATCGCTATCGGAAGGCTCTGAAATAACTCATAACAATTTTGCAAAACGCTATGCTGAGAATAATGCCGAAGTGCATGAGGCAATTGAACAATGGACAAAGTTGACAGAAGATGCGTGGGAAAAACTACAAACCGGTGATAAGAATATTGGCGACTTGCTGAATCAAAATTTCGACATCCGAAAAAAAATGATGAACGTGAGTAAAGGAAACTTGCAGTTGGTAGAAACTGCGCGTTCAGTTGCTGCCAGTGCTAAGTTCACCGGCTCGGGCGGAGCCATTATAGGCACTTATGAAAACGAAGAAATGTTTGATGCTTTGAAACAAACTATGAAGAGTATTAATACAGAAGTATTCAAACCTGATATTGTATAAATGGAAAAAATAACCAAGGCAGTGATTCCCGCGGCAGGTTTCGGTACCCGATTGTTACCTGCTACCAAAGCACAACCAAAAGAAATGCTGGTAGTAGTGGATAAACCTATTATACAATATGTAATTGAAGAAGCCGTACAATCCGGTATCACCGATGTGCTGATTATTATTTCGGATGGTAAGGAGGTTTTACGCGAACACTTTACACCCGATGAAGCACTCGAAAAATTATTGGAACAAAAGGGAAAGAATGAAGAGTTGGAGGCCATTCGGTCATTGAATCATTTAGCGAAAATACATCTCGTTTATCAGCATGAGCAAAAAGGGTTGGGGCATGCCATTCTTTGTGGCGAAGAGTTTGTGAATGGTGAACCATTTGCAGTGCTGCTGGGTGATACTATTATTGAATCGGAGCAACCGCTCACTAAACAGCTGTCTGATGTTTTTGAAATTCAGCAAAATACGGTTATTGCCTTACAGGAAGTTCCGCTCAATATTGCGCACCGCTATGGAGTTTTTGTAGGTGACAAAGTTGGGGAGCGTTTATATAAAGGAAAAGAAGTAGTAGAAAAACCTGCGAAGGATAAAATTCCATCGAATCTGGTTTTCACAGGACGTTATGTACTTACAGCCGGCATTTTTGATATGTTGCGCAAAACCTTGCCGGGAGTAAACAACGAAATTCAACTGACCGATGCCATCCGCTTATTAATGAAGGAACAAGAAGTGTACGGACTTTTATTTGACGGTATGCGCTATGATGTGGGTAATAAACTCGATTTTATCAAAACAAATTTGCTGCTTGGTTTAAAGCGGAAGGATATTGGGGATGAGTTGAGAAAGTGGTTAAAGCAATTGGCGTATTAAATATTTGCTTTTTGTAATTTAGGAACCAGCAAGTGGATAATCAGAAGTGCAATAAGGTATGCACTTCCGGCTATGGTAAACAACGGCACATACCCATATTTTATACGGATAAGACCCGTTGAACCCGCAAACAAAATTCCCCCTACTGCCCCAAACATACTGCCAATACCAACTATAGAACCCACATCTCTTTTCGGAAACATATCCGATGCCAGTGTGTACATGTTTGCCGACCAACCCTGATGAGCAGCGGCCGCCAATGCAATAAGCGCCACTGCCAGATAAATGCTATTTGTAACAGAAGCAAAAACAATGGGCACTACGCACAAGGCACAAATGAGCATGGTCAACTTACGTGCTTTATTCACCTGCCAGCCGCGCTGAATAAGTTGCGAAGAGAGCCACCCGAAAAATATACTTCCTGCATCACTCACCAGGTAAATGATAATAAAAGGCAAGCCTATATTTTTTAAATCAAGTTTTTGTTCCAGCGATTCGCTGCTGTTAAAAAAATCGGGTAGCCAGGTGAGATAAAAATACCAGATAGGGTCGGCCAATAATTTACCTGCTGCAAAAGCCCACGTTTGTTTGTGGCGTAATAATTTCCACCAGGAAGTTTTTTGCAAAGAAGTTTCTTCATTGTCGGATTGAATGTAATTCAACTCCGTTTTACTTACGGCAGGGTGCTGTTCAGGTTTTTGATAAACCAGCCGCCAGCAAAGCAGCACTGCAAAGCCCAACAAACCTGTTGCAATAAATGAAGTTCGCCAGCCGTAGTTCACTGTAATGAATGGCACTGCCAAAGCAGTTACAATTACACCAATATTTGCCCCGGCATTAAACAGCCCCGCAGCGAACGAGCGTTCTTTTCTCGGAAACCACTCTGCAACTGTTTTTACTGCCGAAGGGAAATTACCTGCTTCACCCAAACCTAGCAGAAAACGGGTAACACTCAGTCCTTTTACAGAACCTACAAAGCCGTTCATCACACCTGCCAAACTCCAGAGTGTAATTGAAAGAGAAAAACCATTCCTTGTACCAAGGCGGTCAATCAAATAACCCACTACTAAAAAACCCAATGCGTACGCCAGTTTAAAAGCTGCATCTACGTAGCCCATCATTTCTTTAAAGCGATTGATATCTGATTCAGTAAGTGTAGCTGTTGACGGCAGTCCCAACATTTCTTTCCGGAAGAAATCGTCAATCATACAAAACGAAAGCACGTTGCGGTCAATGTAATTGACGGTGGTGGCAAAGAACAAAAGCGCCACTATTCTCCAACGGTAATTACCGCCTGTTGCATTTAGCATAAGATACTATCGTTAAAAATAACAGATTTAATATACCCTATGCCGGAGGACTTGAGAAAATTTCCCCGACACGGTTATGTGCGGGGTTGAATTTGTGTGGGCGAATATAGAAAATGAGGTTTATCGAATAATGGTAGAATTTTTTTAAAAACTATTTTTATCTTGAATTTCTTGTTTTCAAGATTTAATATATTTTTGCGACAAATTAAGAAACATGGAAAAGCAAACTACAATCGTAATAGACCTTGATGTATTTAAGGCTTTACACGCGCACATCAATTACATTAATGAGCCACTAAATGATGTACTAAGGCGACTTTTAGGGTTAAACTCGAAAAGCACGGAAAAGTCCGAAACCACACCAACAAACACGAAAATGTTCACAGGAATTAAAGGTGTTCTTTTCCCAATCGGGATGAAGCTAACCGGAAAATATCTGGGAAATACTTATGAAGCGGTTATAGTAAGAAGTGGGTTACAAATTGGGACTCGCCATTTTGGTTCGCCATCTGGTGCAGCAAACTCTTTCTGCAATGGTGCAACAGATGGCTGGAAGTTTTGGCATTTTACGGATAGGGATGGTCGCGAAAAACCTATTAAGATTCTACAAACAAAAAAGGAATACTTAAAACAATTCTAAGCTTTAAGTATTATGAATAGACAAATACATATCTATCCAATTGATACTGCACTTTCATTTCGAAAAGTTCTTTCTGACTGTTTCAAATCTTTAGACGGAGAACTACCAATTACAGGTGGTTGGGGTTACTCAAAAGAAGATGCAATAGTCATCGATAAAAATGATCCTGTTGTGAATAAGGATATTCCGTTTAATGGAGTAAGGCTGGAATATGTGATTTCGGAAAAGAGGATTTACATTGAAACAATAATTGCTCGACCTAAGGAAGATAGGTACTCGGGAATAAATTGGAAACCTGATAAGCAACAGCTAATTCATGATGGTGGTAAAAGCTACGACCATTTGACAGTTAATGTAAGCGCACATACAGATAAAGATTTTGAAGAATTAAAACTGGAATTTGAAGAAGGCATAAGAAACGGAACATTGAATGAAGAAGCACATTTAAAAAAACATAAAGAATTGCTGTGCCATTACAAAACCGAATTTTGGTTTGATATCACAAGTTTTTATGGTCAAGATTTGATTTTTTAATTCCTACCTCCCCTCACCCCCCAACCCCATCGGCAACGCTACAGACCTCGCAGGTTTTAAAAACCTGCGAGGTCTGTAAAACAGAGGCAATTGATCTGTAAGTAGCATCTATTGTTTT
>JAZKEP010000226.1:0-3004 GCA_040387015.1 Bacteroidota bacterium | reverse complement strand
GCCCCTTCCCGCAATGATTTGGGAACTGCATACAAAGCATCTTCACTGAGTGAAGAGATTAAAGGCACAATCATAATGCCCATGACTATGCCGGGCGAAATGGCGTTGAAACCTGCCAAGGATGGATAGATAGTTTGAAGAAAAGGGGTAACAACTGTGAGCGCAAAGAAACCGTACACAACAGTTGGAACGGCAGCCAGAATTTCGAGCATTGGCTTTACGATGGCTCTAAATTCTTTTGAAGCATACTCGCTGATATAAATGGCTATTGAAAGACCGAGTGGCAGAGCAATAAGAATTGCAATGAAAGTGGTAAGCAGAGTTCCGCTTATTAAAGGAAGGATTCCAAAATGTTTATCGGCAAAGAGTGGCGTCCATTGGGTGTCGGTTAAGAAATCTCCGATAGGAACTTCGCTGAAAAATTCAACGGACTGAACCGCTAATACAAGTATGACACCTAATGTGGTAAGCACACATACCGCAGCACAGCTAAACAGAAAACCTTCAATGATTCTTTCCTTGATATTCATTTTGTGATAAAACCCTGACGGAGTTTTGAGACTCCGACAGGGTTCTTTGCTGTGTCAATTATAAACTAAAAAACTACTTCGCTGCTGCACTTTCATCTTTCAATAAGTCCTCCATCTTTACACCAACATCGCTCTTTCCTGCAAAGGCGGAACCTGTAATTCCGTTGGTCAATCTCTTTTTCACTAATTCATAAACAGCATTGGGCAAAGCTACATAGCCTACTTCTCTCGAAAGCGTACCTGCGTTCGCAACAAAGTATTCTACAAATGATTTTACTTCAGCTTTTTCTGCGGCTTTCTTATTTACATAGATAAAAAGCGGACGTGAGAGTGGCTGATACGTTCCGTTCTGAACGGTTTCGGCAGTTGGAGAAACTCCTCCGTCACCGTTTTCCTTTACTTCATCATCTACAGGAATCAGTTTCAACTTGTCCTTGTTGTTTTCGAAATAGGCTAAACCGAAAAAGCCAAGCGCCAGTTTGTCACCGGCAATACCTTGCACCAAAACGTTATCATCTTCGCTGGCAGTATAGTCTCCCCGGCATTCTTTCGACTTGCCTACAATAGCTTCGGTAAAGTAATCGAAGGTTCCCGATTGGGTACCCGCACCGAACAAGTGGATTTCGCTTGCAGGCCATTTAGGATTAACCTGGTTCCACTTTAATACTTTGCCTTGTGCTGCCGGCTCCCATATTTTCTTCAATTCAGCAACGGTAATTTTTTCTAACCAAGTGTTCTCTTTGTTTACAACAATTGCAATTCCATCAAAGGCAATTGGCAACTCGATATAGCCCACACCATTGGCAGCGCAAATTGAATCTTCGCTTGCTTTAATAGGACGCGATGCATTGGATATATCTGCTTCTCCCCTGCTGAACTTTTTAAATCCCCCTCCGGTTCCTGATTCACCCACCGTAACTTTTACCTCTCTGTTTGCTTTTCCGAAATCTTCGGCTACCGCTTCGGCAATTGGATATACGGTTGAGGAACCGTCTAATCGAACTTCGCCTGCCAAGCCCGGGGTTTGTGTTTCCTGCTTTTGAGAATTGCTGCCGCAGGCGGTTAAGATAAGCGATGCGGAAATTGTGATAATTAAGTTCTTCATTGTGTTGTTTTCCTTTTAGTGATACAAAAATGTAATGTTTATGTTATTAAAACTTTAAGCCTTCTTTATGTATAAGATTTAAAAATTAACCTGCGCTTGTATGCGTAACAATCTGCCGTTTTGAAGATTATCCTGCTTGCCGTAATCTTCAAACCTTCTGGAAGAAAACGTATACATCATTACAAGTTCAAAGAACTTAATGGGCTGCCATTCTAATCCAATCTCCAATTCCTTTACTAAATAGCTGCGTGCATCTTTCTCGTGCTTCTTACCACCGTCATAAAACTGGCCGCGAACAAACGGAAATATTAAATGACTCTTTGCCCTTATCATGTAATTTAAAGTGACATAACCACCTTGCAAGTTGCGCAACTCAATAGAGTCAGTGTGTTTGTTGAACTGAGGACCACGACCGTAATTGTATTCGGCCATGATGCCGAAAGGCCGGGGGTATAATATAAACGAAGCTGCTACCCGCTGATCGAGATAAGTTTTATCCGCACGAATCTTTACTCCGCTTGAAATCAAATCATCGGGCATTACATATTTACCGGTGTAAGCCTGAATGGCAGGTTCAAAAATCTGTGATTTAACCTGGAATGGACACGAGAGCCTTGCCACAATGTGCTTGTCCTTGTTCTGTTCAGGCTTATTAGCAGTTTGCCCGTTGTAAGCACCAATGGCAAACACCCCGTAGTCGCCCGAACCTTTGTATCCTTCGGCAACAAGCATCGAGAAGCGCTCGCGTATTTTTACCGGAGCCCAGTAAAAGAAGATTCCTAAATCGCGCTCATTGCTAAGAGCGCTGTTCATCGCGTCATTTCTATCTAAGGCCAGGCGATTCTGGCTCGACTGTAAATTCTCGAAACCAAAAGGGACTTTGCTTTGCCCTACCCTGAAACGGAATTCGCTTCTTTTATCTATTCCCAAATCGATGTATGCATCACGAATTTGAGCGAAATTTTGCAGGTTACCCGATACCGCACTGGCAAAGTCGGGTTGAATATAGAAGGAGATTCGCTTGGTTAGTTGTCCGAAAAAGATAATGCGTATACGCCTGAAGAAGAATCCTCCTCCATCGCCCCAGGACTTATCGCACTGCTCGCATTTTAAATCTTTATTAGTTTCGGCAAAGCGGTTGTAACGCACCTGCATGTAGCCGCGGATGTGAATGTTATCGAACCATTTTTTTACAATCCCTTTTTGCTTGGTACTATCGGTGCTTGAAAACCACAGCGGCACATTTCTTAACCACTCCCTTGCTGTTTGTCTTTTAGGTAAAGCAGCAGCAGTTGAATCAATGCTTAAAGAATCGGTATTAGCTTGAGCAAAAGCAAAAGTGGTAACAATGAGGAAACAGAGGGTTAAT
>JAZKEP010000225.1:24298-28801 GCA_040387015.1 Bacteroidota bacterium | reverse complement strand
TGGTCATAACACCATTAGGCAAATTGGGAAGAGCAGTAAGTTGATTATTGGAGCAATCTAAAATGCCTAGATTGACCGGTATAGCAGGAAGGCTAGTTAGGTCATTATAGGAACAATCGAAAGTTCTTAAACCGCTTGGGAGCCCTATAAGGCTGCTGGAAATCCGGTTGCGAGAACAATACAGCGTAGTTAAACCATTGGGCAGGGAAGAAGGAAGAAAGTAAAGTTGATTGTTTCGACAATCCAGAGAAATCAGGTTACCGGGTAAATCAGGAAGAACAGTGCCAATGTTGTTGTTCGAGCAATTTAAGATTACAAGGTTATCGAAATATTGAATTCCTGTGAGGTTAATGATGGATTTGCTGCTGCAATTAGCCGTTGCCGCATTAACCACTGCCGGACAACTCGTATCCATCTGCCAGCCCGCCTGGCTGTTTCCCTGCATACATCCAACGTAAGTTGTGTTAAGCCACTTCCCAAAATTCGTATCCGGTATGCTTACCCATTGCGCCTGTAAAGAGATGCAAGACACAAGACTCAAGACACAAGACAATACAGTGGTGCGGAGGAGATTTGTTTTCATGATGATTAGGTTTACGCGATTAATGAGTATGGTTTATTTATGGATGATTAATTTCTTCGTCACACTTTCTTTCTCGTTACTAACTGTAACAAAGTAAACTCCACTGGCGAAGGTGGTGGTTTCAAGTTGCAGGTTACGAGTTGTAAGTTGAACATCCATCATCTTTCTTCCTGTTATATCTGTTATGGTAGCGATGCTGCCAAGCATTACTTCATCTACAGAAATTGTAACCGAGTTACTTGCAGGATTCGGATAAATTCTGATTTCTGATTTCTGATTTCTGACTTCTCCAACAGAGCTAATTACCGCAATCGTATTCGTGGTAGTATTAGTAACCACAGGCGCATTAAAATCAAAATAGATAAACGCAGTGTTGTTGATGACCGTGCCTACAGGCTTGTTGTCTTTTATTTTGATTTTGTATTGCACATAGCCATGACTCAACGGCTCGTTCGCATGACTATCTACCAACATAATGTTAGGGAAGTTAAAGCGCACAGCATTTTCTTTTAGCTGAACCATAGGTTGGTGGCTATAAGCAAGCAATTGAAAAGTAGAAGCATCTAAATCTGCATCCAGCGTATCGGTTATATAAATATGAATCGCTGTATCTGTTCCGGTGTTTTGGAAGTTAACAGTGTAAGTCAACCACTGCTCACCATTTACATCTACATCACTCAGCGGGTAAACCTGTTTGTCGTTAGGGTCATAAGAACCGACAACAGTAAAGCAATGGGTAAGTGTATTGTTAGCGGGGTTGTTATCGCCTACCGTTGGTGTAACCGAAACAGTAAAACAAACCTGCGAACCTAAAACAGCATTAGTGTCAGTTTGAACGATGATATTGAAATCATTTAAAAAATTAACCGCACCAAAATCGGCAATATTGTAAGTAAGCACATTGCCGCTTACGGTTGGTATAAGCGCACCGCTTGAGGGAGAAACATACGTTATCGCACCGCTGTAAGTAACCGTTACCGCACCGCTGGTACCCGCAGCACAATGCGCACCATAGAAGTTAGTAGCATCGCCCGCACGCACATATGTCGTAGTAATGTTTGCCGGACGGAATCTATCTGCAACAATACTGTGCGCCTCTAAATCAAAGCCCGGCTTACACTGCAATCCGAAATTTCTACTGTAATGTATAGTATCGGTATTGGTAATAGTTTCATGATACGTTCCACTTGCCGGACAAGAAACATAAAAAGGAAAACCTGTGGTATCTATATTTACCTGGTAAGAGCCGGTATTGGTTTCAAAGGAATATGATCCGCCCGCGAACCCGTTCGTTTGTTGCAACAGAGCGCTATTTCTCCAAAGCCGAACTGGTAAATTAATTATGCTCCTCTCGTCAATATCAGCAAGGCAATCAGCGTCAGCATCAAAATAAACCCTGCCGCTAATATTCCAGAAAACCTCGCAGCCATTTTGGTTAAGAACATCGCACAGCGGGTACCAACTCAGTGCCGGCATACTGGTAGTAATATTTCCATAGTTAGGTAAGCAGGCAATATTAGTACTACCAAGCTTTAAATCGACTATCCGTTTCAGTTGGGGAAGGCACTGGAGGAGGGGGTTATTATTGATATAGCACTTATTGAGAGAGTCAGGAAGTTCAGGTAGGCTGACCAATTGATTATATGAGCAATCGAAAGAAGTTATACCCCCTGGCAATGCGGGTAGGTTGGTCAACAGATTTTTTGAACAATTAAAAAAAGTAAGTCTTGGTGGCAAAGCGGGTATGCTGCTGATTTGGTTATTTAAAAAATTAAGGCTCTCTAGTGAATCGGGTAATAATGGTAAGTTGGTGAGTAGATTATGGCTAACGAACAAACCGTTTAACCCTGCGGGCAATTGGGGCAAATTGGTTAGCAGATTCGAACCACAATTCAATGACTTTAAGGTTGCAGGTAGGGCAGGCAGACTGTCTAATTTATTATTGGTACAACTTAAAACTTCTAATCCTGCGGGCAAAACGGGCAATGAAGTCAAACCCAAACCCCAATATCCGCAATTCAAATATTTTAAACCTGGCGGCAAAGTGGGAAGTGTATCCATATTATTATTAGTTAGCGCCCAACAATTCAGTATCTGAAGAGAGTTGGGTAAATCAGTAAGCACCAATTGATAGTTAATGTCGCAGTTCAAATGAATGAGACCCGTAGGCAGGGGTGGCAGACTTGTAAGGTTATTCTGGTAACAATACAAAACCTTAAGACTATCAAAATAACTAATGCCCGTAAGGTCGTAAATGCCGTTAAGACCGCAATCAATCACAGTATCATTAACTATGCCCGGACAGGTTGTGTCCATTTGGTTACCATTCATACATTGCGGATAACTAGTAGTAAGGAAGTCTACAAAATTACCATCCGGAATACTCACCCACTGCGCTTGCAGCGAGAGGCAAGACATAAGCCACAAGCCGATAGACAATGCAAGGGTGCGTAGTAAGTGTGGTGTCATGGTTCGGGGTTTATAGCCTAAAAGTAGGCAAAGTATTAATTTGTTCCTGCTTTATTTTTAATCACCTGTTTCTTCATTGCTTTCTTATCGAGCTGCTACAGTTATCGGCAAGTCTCCTTTTTTAGCAGTCAACCGACCCAAAAGTGGAAAATGAGCGCTTTTAACAGGTGAATGGGCATCCAAAATACATTTTGGAGGGCCCTACAAGTATGTAGAGGGTAACAAAATACATTTTGGAAGGCCCTACAAGTATGTAGGGGGCAGCAAAATACATTTTGGAGGGCCCTGCATTGCTATTCCGAAATTCTGCCCAGCCTTATTCCTGTATCACAAAGTAGTGCAACCGTTACCAAAATTTCCAGCCCCTTCCTCATCATTAAATCCTCTCTTTCCATTATTTATGCACCTCAAGCCCAAACCCAAATCGTGCCCTATGCAATATGTTCGAATGCCCATTGAAATTGAATCGCCCGAAGAAATGGGCTATGGCAACATCCGTTACAACCTTGCCGAAAGCTCGGTTCGCGACATTAACCTGGGCGATGTAAATGTTGACCTCAAAAACCTCGTCCTCTTTTATGGCGAACACAAAGGCATCACCAAACTCCGCCAAGCCATAACCGAACAAAGCAACATCCTCACCACCGATGACGTGCTCGTAACCACCGGTGCAGCTACCGCTCTCTTCATTGTTGCTACCACCCTTCTTAACCCCGTTGACCACCTCGTAGTTATCCGCCCCAACTACGGCACCAACATCGAAACACCCCGCGCCTTTAAATGCGGCATCAGCCTTATCGATTTAAAGTTTGAAGATGGTTTCGAAATAGATGTGGAGGCTGTGAGAAAGGCTATTCAACCCCACACTAAACTCATCAGCATTACCAATCCGCATAACCCCACCGGAAAACTTTACAGCCGCCAAACCATTCAACAACTCATTCAACTGGCCGAGGAAAAAAACTGCCGCCTACTCGTTGATGAAACCTACCGCGACCTTAACTTTCAAACAGAGTTGAATCCTTATGTGGCAGAGCAGTCCGATAAAGTAATTTCTGTTTCTTCGGTTTCTAAATCTTATGGCGCACCGGGTGTGCGCATCGGCTGGATCATCTGCCGCGATAACAAACTCATGAACGATTTTCTGGCGGCAAAAGAACAAATCACCATCTGCAACTCGGTAGTGGATGAAGAAGTTGCTTACAGCCTTATACGCGATAAGCAAGAATGGATAGAGAAACATCACACCCACATCCGCGCTAACTTTGCCACCATCAAACAATGGATGGCCAACCAACCGTATCTCGAATGGATAGAACCAAATGCAGGTGTGGTTTGTTTCCCTCGTCTAAAGGCACAGTATACAATCCAAAAAGAGGAATTCTATCAAACTCTCTTTACTGTATACTCAACTATTGTTGGCCCGGGCCATTGGTTCGAGCAGGATAAAA
>JAZKEP010000225.1:19249-24288 GCA_040387015.1 Bacteroidota bacterium | reverse complement strand
CATGCGCATCGGCTTTGGTTATCCGTTAGAAGAAGAATTAAAAACGGGCTTGAATAACCTGCAGGAGTGTCTCAAGGCATGCGTCAAATAGTGATTGTTTCATGATTTATTTGTGGAATTTATATTTGCTTACATCTTCTCATAAATCAATTTATGAAACGAATCATTTCAATGATAGCTGTCTGCCTTCTGCTTATTAGCTGCCAAAACAAGACACATTACCTCGATAGTTTTGGAAAAGCAGAAACTGCTGTAGAGATGGCAGTAAGTGTTCCTGAGGCAAATTCACCCAGCCATTACGACCGGGCAGAGAAGGAAGATAACCTAAAGATGGTAGGTAATAACCGTGTAATTGAAAAAGTTCCTGCGCAAATAATCCGAAATGCCAATGTGCAGTTTCAGGTAAGTAATGTAGAGGCAAGCCACCACAAAATTTCCGGTTTACTGAAACAGTTCAATGCCTACTACGCCAGCGATAATAAAACGACTAATACTTATCAGCTTAATCAGAGTATGATAATCCGGGTTCCCGCCTCAGGTTTCGAAAACCTAATGGATGAACTGATGAAAGAATCTGTTTATACCAATTATAAGAACATATCTGCTGAAGATGTAACTGCTGAGTTTGTTGATATACAAGCCCGCTTAAAAACAAAAAAAGAAGTGGAATTACGATACATCGCTTTACTTAAGCAATCGAACAAGGTCACCGATATCCTGGAGGTGGAGGATAAGCTACGCGTTATTCGCGAAGAGATTGAAGCCGCTGAGGGCCGAATGAAATTGCTGAAGGACCAGGTTGGCTATTCAACTATCACGCTGGATATTTACCAAAAACTGGATTACACCCCCGAGCCTGAAATAGGTTTCTTCTCTAATTTGAAAGCGGCTTTCGTGAAGGGATGGAGAAGCCTCGTAAATCTGTGTATCATGGTTGTTCGCATCTGGCCGTTTGCACTCATGTGGCTGGTGGCTATGATTTTCATTTATAAAAAATTTATGAAGTGGAAATAAAGGTTAAGGGCCGGCCTTGTTTCCTGCGATATTTTATTTTCGCACTTCATGAAACAGTATCACGATTTACTCCATCATATAATTGATACCGGTGTTTGGAAAGACGACCGCACCGGCACGGGCACCTACAGCGTATTCGGCTATCAAATGCGCTTCAACCTTCAGGAGGGGTTTCCGCTGCTTACCACCAAAAAGATTTTTACCAAAGCAGTTATTCATGAGTTACTATGGTTCCTGAACGGAGAAAGCAACATTCAATACCTCTGCCAAAACGGAGTGCGCATTTGGGATGACTGGCCTTACGAAACCTATAAGAAGAGCCCTGAGTTTGGCGATGAAGACATTAAAGCATTCGCGCAACGCATTGCTACCGATGATGAGTTTGCAACTAAATGGGGAAAGCTGGGCCCTGTTTATGGTTACCAATGGAGAAGCTGGCCGGCACCGGATGGCAAAAGCGTTGACCAAATTACCAATCTTATTGCCCAGATAAAAAAGAACCCTCACTCGCGCAGGCTCATAGTAAGCGCATGGAATGTTCCTTACATAGAAGAAATGGCACTGCCACCTTGCCACACCATGTTCCAGTTTTATGTTAGCGAAGGCAAACTAAGCTGCCAGTTGTATCAGCGCAGTGCCGATGTGTTTCTGGGTGTGCCCTTTAATATCGCTTCATATGCATTGCTCACCATGATGGTAGCGCAGGTTTGTGGCTTAGGTCTGGGCGATTTTGTTCACACCTTTGGCGATGTTCATCTTTATTCCAACCATCTGGAACAAGCGAAACTTCAACTGACGCGTGATTTTCGTCCCCTGCCTAAAATGATTATCAATCCAGAAGTGAAAGACATCTTCGGCTTCAAATACGAAGACTTTAAACTGCTTGATTACAACCCTCATCCACATATTGCTGCTGAGGTGGCTGTATAAGTAGTAGTATCATTTAATTTTAGTTCCTGCAACCAAACTGCCGTTGCGCGTGTCTAATTATTACTTAAACCACACCCTATGAAAAAGATTTTCCATCTCGCGTTTCTATTTATTTCCTCTTCCCTTCTTGCACAGTCGGGAGTTTTGGATAACACTTTCGGCAATGGGGGAATAGTGGTGCCGTTATTAGCAAATTTTGGAGGTCATGCCCATGCCGTTGCCATACAAACCAATGGAAATATCGTGGCCGGTGGGACTTCAAATATTAGCGGTAAGGATAATTTTTGTTTGATCAGGTTAAATAATGATGGCACCTTAGATGCAAGCTTTGGGAGTAATGGTGTTGTTTATACTTCGTTTGACACCTGTTGTTATTCAACTTTGTATGCACTAGTTATTCAATCCGATGGGAAAATTTTAGCTGCCGGATCAATTGATACCGCCTATGGGGTTGCCAGATATAACACAGACGGAAGTCTAGACAGTACATTTGGAGTGAAGGGCTTGGCGCTTATGAGGGTAAATTATCATAGCAACGCGTATTTTGCCGACATGGTTTTAGCTCCCGATGGTAAAATTATTTTAGCCAGTGAAGTAACATCCAATACTAATTTAGTCCGATTCAATACAAATGGAAGTGTTGACAGCACATTTGGTGTAAATGGTATAGTAGATGTGCGGGCCTACAATGATATTGTTCGTTCATTAATAGTTAAGCAGGATGGTAAAATTATAACTATCGGAGGTGGTGCCTACACGGGCGGTTTTGCGCTTATAGGCTTTAATCAAAATGGAACGATAGATAGTAGTTTTGGTAATAGCGGTAGAGTAGTTGGTAAATTTAAATCCAACAGTTTCGATGATTGTTTCGATATGGTTCTTCAACCAGATGGCAAAATAGTAGTAAGCGGGCGTACCCAATATGTTGATAGCATAACAACCGTTGAGAACAGTGTAGTAGCCAGGTTTAATGCCGCTGGAAAAATTGATAGCTCTTTCGGCACCAACGGGTGGCTCGAATATCTCACCTGTTTGCCCACAACAATAGCTTTGCAACTTGATGGCAAAATTGTAACAGCTTCTGAAGTTCAGAATTGCCAGGGCGATTTTGAGGTAAGGCGCATAACTGCTAACGGTTCTATAGATAGTACTTTCGGCACGAATGGTATTACTTTTTCTTCACCCAATTTATACAGCGGCCTTTCGGATGATGTGGTTATAGGGCCTGATGGTAAAATTGTTATTGCCGGCACATCGAAGCCCACCGGTACTTTCTTCCAGTTTACTGTAGTGCGTTATTTGTCAGGGTTAACTATCTCAGGTTCACAGGATGTTGAGAATAGCCTCGAGGTAGGCTCAATTTCACCTAATCCTGCCTCCGATAACCTTACTATTTCTAATTTTAAACCTAATTCGCAAATAATAATTACCAACTTGCTAGGGGAAATAGTTTTCAAAAAAATAGCTGAAAGCAGCAGCATGACCATCGATGTTTCACACTTGCCCCGGGGAATGTATCTTGTAAATAACCACAAACTGGTGAAGGAATAAATCTTCCGGCTTCCTTAAATGCTACTTTCTTTTCTCCTTACTTTTTCTACATTTGCGCTCCCTTTCAAAAAAGGGATGTTCATTGAATGCGGGCGTGGCGAAATTGGCAGACGCACTAGACTTAGGATCTAGCGCTTTACGGCATGGGGGTTCAAGTCCCTCCGCCCGCACTTTTTTTACTATAAGCTTTCCGAATAAATTAAGAAATCATGACGATTACACAGGAGAAAATTGATAGCCTACGCACCAAGGTGAAGGTAAATCTGAAGAAAGAGGATTACGAACCGAAGGTTAAGAAGCAGATTAAAGCCCTTACTAAGCAAGTGTCTATCAAAGGATTCCGTCCGGGTATGGTGCCGGAGGGTATGGTAAAGAAAATGTATGGCAACAGCGTGCTTGCCGAAGAACTGGATAAACTGCTGAACACCGAAGTGCAGAAGTTTATTGCCGATAACCAAATCAATATTCTGGTTTCACCTATTCCTGCTCACGATCAACACCTCAATATTGACATCAACAGCATGGAGGATATTGATTTTGCGTATGATGTGAGTGTGCAGCCGGAGGTTGATTTATCATTCATCGAAAAATCAGATGCTTTCAACAAGTATAAGATTAAGGTAGAAGACAAGATGCTGGACGATGAAATTCTTCGCGTTCGTCAGCGCTTTGCCACACATGAATACCCTGATACTATCACCGAAAAAGATGTGCTCACCTTTACCGTTGAAGAAATAAATGCCGATGGCACTCCCCGCGAAGGCGGACAAAACACCGTTACCACGCTTTCAGCTGATTTATTGAAAGATGATGCAAAAGCAAAAGTTCTTGCTTTAAACAAACAGGAAAGTTTCGAATACAATGTGTTTGAATTGATGGACCGCGACCGCGATGCCATTGCTAAGAACATATTGAACATGAACGACCTTTCGAAGCTGGAAGAAGTGGGTGATAAGTTCAAACTTACACTTAACAACATCACACGCTCTGTTCCCGCTGTTATCAATGAAGAGTTTTTCCATAAAGTATATGGCGAGAACGGCCCCAAGACCGAAGAGGAAATGCGCAATAACATCAAGAGCGACCTCGAAGCATATTTTGACGGACAGACAGATAACCTGTTGGTGAACGAAATTTATAAGTCGCTGATGGAGCGGATTGATTTCCCGCTGCCTGATGATTACTTAAAGCGTTGGATTACTGTAACGAATGAAAAGCCTGTTAGCGATGAGGAACTGGAAAAAGACTATCCGGGCTTTGCCAAATCACTCCGCTGGAATTTAATTTCGAAGAAGATAATTAGTGAGCAGAATATACAGGTAACCGATGAAGAAGTAGCCGATCGCGTTCGCGCTAATATGATTCAGCAGTTGTATGGCTATGGCTTGAAAAACATTGGACAGGAATGGGTAGAACAGTTTGTTCAAAAGCAATTAGCCGATAAAAAGGTTGTTTCGCAAACCCGCGAACAGTTGTTCGATGATAAAACCCTCTTCTACATCAAGAGCAAAGTAAAGCTTAATGAAAAAGAAGTGAGCGTAGAC
>JAZKEP010000225.1:0-19239 GCA_040387015.1 Bacteroidota bacterium | reverse complement strand
TAGACGAATTTCAGGAGTTGGTGAAAAATCCTTCTTAACGCACCTTTTCTATTCCAACTTAATAACAAACTCTCTTTAGGAAGCCGCTTTCAGAACCCTGGAAGCGGCTTCCTTGCTTTGGGAGGTGGCTCTGTAACCTTACAAAGTGGCTTCCCGGTTTTGGGAGGTGGCTTTGCAACACTGCAAAATGCTTTCCCAGTTTTGGGAGGTGCCTCTGTAACCTTACAAAGCGGCTTCCCTGTTTTGGGAGGTGGCTTTGCAACACTGCAGAATGCACTTCCCGGTTTTGGGGGGTGGCTCTGTAACCTTACAAAGCGGCCTCCCGGTTTTGGGAAGTGGCTTTGCAACGCTGCAAAGTGGGCTCCCGGTTTTGGGAATTGGTTTTGTAAGCTTACAAAGCGGCTTCCCGGTTTTGGGAAATCGTTTGCGGATGAAGCCAGGGGTGTGTTTTGTTATGCTTTACGCAAATTGGTAGTGAGCAGGTAATATTGTAATACTGTATAGTAAAATATCCCTACCAACAATCCGTCATTTGCTAATCCCGAAAAACAAATTCATTTTCGAACCGAAATAAAAAACAATGGACATAAAACAAGCACAGGATTTTAAGAACTATGCAGTAAAGCATAAAGGCATCAGCAGTATGCACCTCGATAACTATGTAAAGAAAGTTTACTCTTCATCACCGGGTGTGCAGAACCTTACCCGCACGGTTATTGAAGAAAGGCAAATGCCTTTCCGTGAGGTAGATGTGTTTTCGCGTTTGATGATGGACCGTATTATTTTTCTGGGCACTCCTATCGATGATTATATAGCTGCTATTATACAGGCACAGTTGCTGTTTTTGGACTCGAGCGATTCACGCAGCGATGTGCAGATATACATTCACAGCCCCGGTGGCGAAGTGTATTCCGGTATGGGTATTTATGATACCATGCAGTATGTAAACATGGATGTGGCAACTATCTGCACCGGTATGGCGGCTTCAATGGCGGCTGTATTATTATGTGCCGGAGAAAAAGGAAAGCGCACGGCATTGAAGCATGCCCGCGTAATGATTCATCAGCCCCTTGGCGGCATTGGCGGCAAGGTGAGCGAAATTGAAATATCGGTGAACGAAATACGCAAGATAAAGGAAGAACTTTATACCATCATCAGCGAGCATAGCGGGCAAACCCTGGAAAAAGTAGCCCACGACAGCGACCGCGATTACTGGATGCGTGCACAGGAAGCGAAGGAGTACGGAATGATTGATGAAGTCCTTGTAAGGACCCCAAAGAAGGACTAGTTTCCTTCTAATTCCTGATACTGTTATTACTTGTTAGTTACAATGGTAACATTGAGAACTCTTGTGCTGTAAAACGTATTACATACAACTAATTCCCCTACATTCGTATCTCTTTAAAATAAAGACATAGACAACGTGTTATGAAGAAAGAAGCCGAACCAACCTGCTCATTTTGCGGGCGAAAGAAGAAAGAGACTCAAATCCTTATATCGGGTATTGAAGGTCATATCTGTGAAAACTGTATTCAACAGGCACAGCAGATTATTGATGAAGAACTGTTCCAGAAACATAAAAAATTTCAGTTTAACCTTCCCAATGCTGTTAAGCCACGCGACATCAAGAAATTCCTTGATGGTTATGTAATTGGTCAGGACGATGCCAAGAAATACATTTCGGTAGCGGTTTACAATCACTACAAGCGGTTGAACCAAATGAAGACCGATGATGTGGAGATTGAAAAGAGCAACATACTTATGGTGGGCCAAACGGGAACCGGTAAGACTTTGCTTGCCAAAACCATTGCTAAGTTCCTGAATGTTCCATTTGCTATTGTAGATGCTACTGTGTTTACCGAAGCCGGTTATGTGGGCGAAGATGTTGAGAGCATCCTGTCGCGTTTGTTACAAGTGTGCAACTATGATATTACTGCCGCACAACATGGCATTATATATATCGATGAAATAGATAAGATTGCCCGCAAAGGCGATAACCCGAGTATCACCCGCGATGTTTCGGGCGAAGGGGTTCAGCAGGCAATGCTGAAGTTGCTCGAAGGCTCTGAAGTATTAGTCCCTCCTCAGGGCGGTAGAAAACATCCTGAACAGAAATTGGTGAAGGTGGATACTTCGAATATTCTTTTCATCTGCGGTGGCGCGTTTGAAGGTATCGATAAAGTGATAGCCTCGCGCATGAACCAATCAAAGGTTGGTTTCAAGAAAGGAAAGGATAAAGAGGATGTAGATAAGGATAATTTCCTTAAATACATTTCACCACTTGATATGAGAAGCTTCGGTTTAATTCCTGAGTTGATTGGCCGTCTTCCGGTATTGGTTCACCTTGATCCGCTGGATAAAAAAGCGCTTACCTCTATCCTGATAGAACCTAAAAATGCATTGCTCAAACAATACAAGAAGATATTCAAAGCCGATGGCATTCAACTTGCTTTTGAAGATGATGCAATTGAATACATTGTAGAGAAAGCGCTTGAGTATAAACTTGGTGCAAGAGGTTTGCGTTCCATTTGCGAAGCGTTGATGACTGATGCCATGTTTGAAATGCCTTCACAAACGGAAGTAAAGGAGTTAGTTATAACCCGCGAGTTTGTTGTAGAGAAATTAGAGGACACCAAAATCAGTAAGCTCAGAGCTGCGTAGATAGCAGCTATCGTTTACTGGTTTGCAGGTTTCAGGTTATTCAGGTGCCAGTCTAACAGACGATACACCGGGTTCTTATCTACTATTCCCAATTCGCTTCCGAATTTATCAGCTACTTTCTGCAGCCTATCCTTAAAATGGAAAGCTATTGAGCCTACAAAATGAACAGGATATTGCTTGTAGTTCTCGTAACAACAAACATGATGGCTGAAAAAATCTTCGAAGCCCTCTTCTGCAAATTTCTCCATGTAATCTTTATCGGGGCTGTCGGTTAATACTTTGGCAAAGGTTGCGAGGTAAACATTCACATGGGGTTTCTTATAAACTGCGTCAAAGATTTTTTCTTTTTCTAAACCATAATCCTCCTTCAGCATCTTCATAGTTGCCTCGGGTAATTCATGATACAGAAAACGGGCAAGTAATTTCTTTCCGAAGTAAGCACCACTTCCTTCATCACCCAGTAAATAGCCAAGAGCAGGAACTTCTTCGTATATCTCTATGCCGTCATATAAGCAAGAGTTAGAACCGGTGCCGAGGATACATGCTATTCCCGGTCTGCCATTATAAGTGGCAACAGCGGCAGCATTCATATCATGATCAACCGATATCAATTCCGCCTTCGGGAAATATTTTTTTAGGGCATCATACACCGTTTTCTTCCGGTCATCGCTCGAACAACTCGCCCCATAAAAAAATACCTGTGTGAATTGTTCGCGTTGTATAAACAAATCTTCCTGTTTCATCAATTCCTGATGAATATCGTCTGATGAAAAAAACAAAGGGTTGAAACCGATGGTTTCAAATAGTTCTTTACTTTCTGTCAGCCAGTTTGTTTTAGTGGAGCCGCTTTCTGCAATAATTATCATGATGTAAGGTGTATGTTATTGTTTTGCGCTAAGATATATTCATTTCAAAAAGATTGAGATTGATTTTTACATTTATCCTCACAAACAAAATAGTATGAAGAAAATATTACTCGCTAGCTGCATTTTTCTTTCCGTAGCTGTGTCGGCACAAGACCACCTTTCCGCATCGCGCTCGAACCTTGACGGAGCTTTGGCCCCTTTCTATCATGGTGTTGCTTCGGGAGATCCGCTAACCGACAGAATTATTCTTTGGACCCGCATCACTACACAAAACCCATCTGAAACAGTGGGTTGGCAGATTGCTATAGATACTACTTTTGCTACTCCTGTAAATTTCGGTTCCACGACTACTGATGCTTCCAGCGATTTTACCGTAAAGGTGGATGTTACCGGACTTCAGCCGAATACCTGGTATTATTATCGGTTTAGCAACAATGGGGTTTATTCAATTATTGGAAGGACCCGCACCATGCCTCTTACACATGTTTCTAACCTGCGCTTTGCAGTAGTTGCCTGTTCCAATTATCAAAGCGGTTACTTTAATGCTTATCGCGACATTGCAAACAGGAATGACGTGGATGCTGTGATTCACTTAGGTGATTATTATTATGAATATGGATTTGGTGATTTTGATCCCGGTCTTGATTCATCGCGCGTTCATGAATCAGATACGGAGGTTATCAGCTTGCCTTTATATCGTCTTCGCCATTCGCATTATAAGCTGGATCCGGACTTACGCGTAGTGCATCAGCAATATCCGTTTATTACCGTTTGGGATGACCACGAAACGGCTAATGATAGCTGGTATGGAGGAGCAGATAATCATACCCCCGGCACAGAAGGAAATTGGTTTGACCGCAAAGAAGATTCGCGCAAAGCGTATTTTGAATGGATGCCAATTCGCGATGTACATAACAGTATAGATACTATTCACCGCGTAATTCCTTTGGGCGGCTTAGCTGATTTGATAATGATTGACACACGATTGGAGGGGAGAGAGGAACAAACCGCTATGGGTAGCCCGATATTGACTGATACTAACAGAACGATGCTTGGAGCGGCTCAATTGGATTGGTTTAAGCAGCAACTTTCAATTTCCACAGCTAAATGGAAGATTGTAGGAAACCAAGTGATGATGGCTGCCCTCAAACTGGGGTCCACCGTTCTTAATCCAGATCAATGGGATGGGTACCCGGCAGAAAAGAAAAAGGTGTTAACCCACATAGCTTCCAATAATATTGATAACGTAGTCATCCTCACGGGCGATATCCATACATCTTGGGCAAATGATATTCCTCATCCTGACTCGACATATGTTCCAAGCACAGGACGTGGTTCGGTCGCGGTTGAGTACGTATGCACGAGTGTTACCAGCGGAAGCTTTATCACTTTTACGGTGCCGGCAAGCCTTATTACAGGGTTGCTTCCTTATATTAAGTATGCCGATCTATCAAAGCGAGGCTATTTGGTTCTTGATATTACCGATCAGAAAGTGCAGGGTGACTGGATTTACATGAGTACCATTACCAGCAAAAATTTTACTGCCACTACTGCGGCATCTTGGTGTGACTTAGACGGAGCTAATCACCTGACTCAATGCGGAAGCCCGCTTACACCGAGAGGAACAAACCCGGGTTTGGCACCTATTATTTCCGGTATCAGAAATGCTTCACAACAGGAGGCTGTAATGGTGAGCATTTATCCGAATCCTTCTTCAAATTACATAGCTGTTCAATATTACTTGTCTCAACCGGGCGAGGTTAAAATTACCTTGACCGACTTGAGCGGTAAGAATGTTCATGCGGAGAGCAGAAAGCATGTGGAAAACGGGTTGTTCAACGCAGGGCTTGATATCAGCTTGCTTCCTGCTGGCACTTATTTGATGAGCCTGTCGGCAGGGGATAACGTGTACTCTAAACAGTTGGTAAAAGCAAGATAAGTTTCAGCGGGTGTGTTTCTAGTCAAACAGGGTTTTTCCTGCGAACACAGCCACACCCACCCACAGCAATCCTTTTATCAAAAAGAAGAGAAATCCGGCTAAACCTATACGTTTTAGCCAGAACTTGAATTTGCTTTTTTGTTCGGTTTGAGATTCCATGAGGCACTCCAACTATAATTATAGAGCAAAAATAGATAAAGGTGCGTTATACAAAAATCATAAACTGGGCGAATGAAATTTCGCATTACAACTTAATGGCTGCATATTTGTTTTCCTAATTTGCTGCATATGTTACTTGATGTTGTTACCTGGCAGGATATAGTTCTTAAATATTCACGAAGCTTTAGTGTGCTTTCGTTGCGGTACTTGGCTTTTGCCGGTTCTCTATTTCTTATTTTTTATATCTGGAAGAAGAGAGATTTCTTTAAGTTTAAGATCCAACAGAAATATCCTGAGAACAAGCGAATCTTCCAGGAGATAGGTTATTCCTTTCTTTCAATCGCTATCTTTTCAATTGTCGGCACTTCCCTATTCCTTTTGCGCAAGAATGGATACACACAAATGTATCTGGACCTGAATGCTCACAGCCTGGGCTATTTCGCCTTCTCTGTGGTGGTCTTCATTGTATTGCACGATACTTATTTCTACTGGACACATCGTTTTATGCACTGGAAGAAGATATATCCTTATGTGCATAAAATACACCACTATTCAACCAATCCTACCCCATGGGCTGCCTTTGCATTTCATCCTTTGGAGGCAGTTATTGAAGTAAGCATTGTGCCAATAATGGTTTTTCTTATGCCTATTCATCCGTTGGCATTATTGATTTGGGTTCTTTACCAAACCGGTATGAATGTATTGGGGCATTTAGGTTTTGAATTGTTCCCTTCCGGATTTACGAGCGGAAAAATTTCGAAATGGCATAATACCTCTACACACCATAACATGCATCATAAGCATGTTACCTGCAATTACGGATTGTATTATAATTTCTGGGATAGAATAATGGGGACTAACCATGTGCATTACTCCGAAGAATTTGAGAGCGTAAAGTTGAGAAGCAGAAGCGTAGAAGAAGGAAAGGCAAGCATTTTGGAAACAGCCGTGCGCTGATACTTAATTGTAAGGTTAGCCATAGGGCCTCGTCTCAGGCGAGGGCATTTTTGTCGTAAAGAAAAATTTTTACAGACCTTGTTCGTCAATAAAGCGAAAACAAATTTGTGACTGATACCATTTTATGTAGTTGTCCTGCTTCACAGGAAGTAGAGACCATCAAAGATTTTTCATTAGAGGTTTTCGATACTATCGAAAACCTTTCGGAGTTGCAATGGAATAAACAGATTCCCGAAGCAAATTTTCTGATGCGGTATGATGAACTCAAGCTGATTGAAACCACTCATGCCGGTTCTATGCAGTTCCGTTATGTTTTAGCGAAGAGAGACGGAGTAACGGTTGGCGCTATGTATTTTCAGGTGGTAATGTTTCACGCCAACCAACTCATCAATTATTTTCCTGCTTCGGCCGAAACAAATTTTGCCATGAAAGGCCTTAAGGTCTTTTCCGAAAAGCTTTTGAATCTTATCAATGTAAAATTATTGGTGAGCGGTAATGTTTTTATGACGGGTGAAAATGGCTTCTACTTTTCTCATGATTTAGACAAAGCCACTCGCGCAAAAATTCTTCGCAAAACTACCAGGGATATTCTGAAAAGTGATGCCTCTGTTAAAGCCATTCTTATTTCAGATTTGTATCATCCTAAAACAGAGTTTGATACCGATTTCAAAAAGTGTGGGTACAACGAAATATACGTGGAGAGTGATATGAGCATTCATTTAAGAGATGAATGGAACACCTTTGACGACTACATGAAGGCTCTTTCTTCTAAGTATCGGGTGAGGGCAAAAAAGGTTTTTATTCTTTGCGAGGAGAATGGAGTGGAAAAGAAGGATTTGTCTCTTGACGAAGTAAAACTACATGAGGATAAACTATCGGCCCTGTACCATAAGGTAATGGCTAACGCTGATTTTAAGTTGGCGGAGCTGAGTAAAGACTTCTTTTATGCTCAGAAAAGGGATCTGCCCGATAACTATCATGTATATGCCTATTTCAAACAAGGAGAAATGATTGGTTTTATCTCTGCCTTTCAGTTTGGAAAAAAAATGGAAGTGCATTACACAGGCATGGATGCTGAAGTTACAAAGCCTATACACCTATACCAGCACATGATGTATGATATGATACAACTGGGTATTGAAAAACGGGCTGAGCGATTGCACTTTGGCAGAACAGCACCGGAAATTAAAAGCACCATTGGAGCTACTCCCTCTCCAATGTATGGGTATATAAAACATCGCAATTCCTTGTTTAATTTTTTTGTAGCTCGTCCTTACACCGCTAACCTAAAGCCAAAGGATTACGTTTTCAGAAATCCTTTTAAGGCGTAATTTTCTTTCTTACAATCTTTGGGTCAAAGATTCCATTCACATACAGATAATTTTGAAACACCAGTGCAGTTGCTGCTGCACTTATTTGTCTGCCGTCATCAAAATATTCAACAGTTCTTTTCTTTGTTGTAGGATTAATTCGGTAAACAACGGAAGGGGAAAGGTTTTTCGGGTCTTTGTAATGCTTCAAAAATTTCAGGAACCGAAGATGACACGCCACTAATAAATCATCCCCGTCAAAGCGAAGATTGTCAGCACCTTTAGCTTTTGCTATAACTTCACGATTCAGCATTTTGCCATCTTTAAAGTCAAACTGCCACACTTTGTTTTGCATGGTGCTGGCTAGGTACACTTTGTTATTCTTATTTGTAATGCCGTTGGTGTAAGCATATTTTTGAGAAGCTACTGAGCATTCTTTTCCATCGTAAAAAATTATCTGCGCCTTTTTCATTTTAAACAGCACCTCCCAAAAATTGCCCGCTTTCTTAGCATCATTGCTCACCAAAAAATTGCCGTTATCAAAACCTGTAACTGCATTTGGAGAAGAGATGAGTGGGTCTATAGTCTTACTCATAAACACAAGTTCATCTTTCAGCACATGGTAGCGTAAAATTGAGTGGATTTTTTTGGTGTGTTCGTGATTTACTACCAGCAGCACTAAATCTTTACTTGCCGAAGGCCACTTCACTGAAAGCTCAACCAAATCAATTCCGTGCGGATTAAATAGCAGGTCAGCCGGCTCGTTTACGCGCTTCAGAATTTTATGTGTGTTGGTTTCGGGATAGTAAGCTTCAATTTCTCCGTAATCAGGTTCTCCTTTTCTCCGGGAATTAGTTGAGATAAGGAGGCGTGGTAGTTCGGTAATGGTATCCACCACCATATCCTCCGGCCCGGGTCCAACGGTAATGACCTCATCCTTGGTTTGAAAACTTTTGGGCAGCGTTACACAAGAGGAAATTGCAAAGAATAAAACCATAACAGGCAGATACCTTACCATAGCAAAAATTGTTGTTTTGAAATTGACTGTGTGAAGTAAACATCTTTCTTTGCATCCTTTTAATTTCATATTGCATTCATGAACAAAGTCAGCGCTTCTTTTCTTCTTCTCTCTTTTTGCTTTTTGCTTTCCATTTCTGTATCACAAGCTCAAGTCAATCCTTCCAAAATCACCATTGCCCGTGATAGTTTTGGAGTTCCGCATATTTACGGACATACCGATGCCGAAGCTGCTTACGGATTGGCTTATGCGCATTGCGAAGATGATTTTAAAAGCATTCAGGAAAATCTACTTGCTGCTAAAGGCATGTTAGGTGAAGTGCTGGGCAAAGAGGGAGTGCTGTTTGATTTCGGTTTAAAATTCTTCGGAGTAGATACGCTGGTTGATAATAATTACGATCGTGCTATTTCTAATGATTTCAAAAAGGTTTTAGAAGGATACATACAGGGTGTGAATGATTATGCGGCCAAACACCCGCAAGAAGTTTTGCTTAAAAAAGCAATGCCCTTTAAGCCACAGGATATGATAAAGGGCTCTACGCTTACACTCACACTTTTTGCCGGAGCTGGTATGGCGCTTAAATCAATAAAGGAAAATAACATCCAATTGTTGCATCAGCCAAATGAAGTTGGCTCCAACTCATTGGCTATTGCACCTTCGCGAACAGAAGATGGGAAAAGTTGGTTGCTGGTGAATTCGCATCAACCTATTGAAGGAAGATTTGCGTGGTACGAAGCACATATTAAAAGTGATGAAGGCTGGGACATCATTGGTGGTTTGTTTCCCGGAGGCACTACCATTTTTGTCGGAAGCAATCAGCATTTAGGGTGGGCGCACACCACCAACTACCACACCTTTGGCGACATCTACAAACTCAAACATCGCGGTAGCAAATATTTATATGATGGTGAGTGGAAAGAGTTTGTACTCAAAAAGGCGAAACTGAAAATCAAATTAGGGGCAATAAAACTCGGCATCACTAAGAAGATACGCTACACCGAGTTTGGTCCTGTGTTTCAAAGTAAAAGCGGTTGGTATTCGTTGCGTTTTCCCGGGGCCATGGATTTGCGCGCTACCGAACAATGGTTCCACATGAACAAAGCGAAAAATTTTACGGAGTTTGAGAAGGCTATTAAGATGGAAGCTATCCCCCTATTCAACATAACGTATACCGATGTGGAAGGAAATATTTTTTATCAAAGTGGTTGTCAGGTTCCTCTCCGTGATACTTCGCTTAACTGGAATTCACCGGTGGATGGAACCAACTCGAAATACAAATGGTCGAAACTGGTTCCTTACGAACGCAAGGCTGCCATTCTCAATCCCGATTGCGGCTATCTCTTCAGTTGTAACCAAACCCAGTTTTCGGTAAGTGGTGATGAATGCAAATGGAGAGATAACTGGATAGGCATTCAACAGTTTAATTACAACCGCGGTGAGCGCTATGATGAATTGCTGAAAGAGATCAAAGGGGAAATTACCTGGTCAAATTTCACACGCATTAAGTTCGATAAGAGTTATTCAAAAAGCGCAAGCTATGCCCGCAACTTTGCCGCAGCCTATCAACTAAATGAGAAAAAATACAAGGACATTGCTGATGCCATCAAAAAACTGAAGCAATGGAATTGGAGTGGAGATATTCAAAATCGCGAAGCTGTATTGGCTATGATAATGCACGAAAAACTGATGAAGCAATGGAAAGTTCCTTTCGCTTTTCTGATGATAAAGAAGGAACCTATGAGTGAAGAGAATATTGTCTGGGCTCTCCGGAAAGCAAAAAGATATATGCTCGATAAATACGGAACTATAGATGTAAAACTTGGAGACGTACAACGGCTGATTCGGGGCGATTTGAGTTTACCGGCCAGCGGCTTGCGCGAAGTGTCACGTGCTGCCGACCCTAAAGTGCAGGATAAGATAAATGGTATCTGGCAGATAAAAGGTGGTGACGGGTACATCCAAATGAATAAATATTCAAAAAGCGGAGTGGAGATAAATTCGGTGAATGCGTATGGCTCGTCCTCACATCCGGAAAGCAAACATTACACCGACCAGATGGAAATGTTCACCAAGGAAAAATTTAAACCCATGACTTTTGATTGGGAAGAAATAAAAAAGAAAGCCGAAAAGGTTTACTACCCTGGCGAATAGCAAACTGTAATCTTTATCTGGTATACCCTCATTTCTCTATTAAGAAATCATCTCGTTTTGTTCGCGTAGCGGCAGGCATATAGCTTTTGCTTTACTATCTTTGTTGTAAAGAGCGCTGTATGAAAATGAAATTTCTCCTTGTTATTTTAATGGCGGCAGGTATGTCAGCAAATGTTTATTCGCAGGAGATTTACCGTACCATCCACGGAGATATAGCTGTTTCCATCACCCACAATGATTCAACTATGTTGATGATAAGCAACCAGTTATTGGTGTTGCTGGACTACGAAACTTCCAAGGTAAGTTTTAAGGTGGGCTACGAAACTTTTGAAACCCGCATTGATTCTATCGACAGTCAGTTGAGGGAGATGAGAGGTGCTAATCTTGAGTTTACAGGCAAAATGGGTATTACCATCAACACCCGCAACTTTGCCGCACAACGGTATAATCTGGAAGGGGTGCTCAACACTACCGTTCCTCCGCTGCCCGTTCGCGGAAACGGTTCTATGACCTGTTTGCCTACGGGTGGCGGACAATCACCTGCCTGCACGCTGCTTCTTTCTTTTGAAACTACGCTTACAGCCCTGCATCTTAGCCAGGTATTCCCTACTGCCAACGAGGGTGTGCGAATCGACATCAGGCAATCGGTGCTGGAGAGAGAAAGTGACAGAGATTAAAGCGAGGCCGTTTCCGTTTCCACAAACTCTCCTTCCCATTTTGCAATAACAACTGTAGCTAAACAGTTACCTATCACGTTTACCGAAGTGCGCGCCATGTCCATCAGTTCATCAATGCCGAGAATGATGAACACGGGTTCCACCGGCAGGTTAAAAGATGCGAGGGTGCCGAGAAGAATTACCAGCGATGCACGTGGCACACCTGCCACTCCTTTGCTGGTAAGCATTAACGTAAACACCATAATCAACTGCGTGGAAAGTGGAAGATCTATACCCGCAGCCTGCGCCACAAAAATGGAAGCAAGCGATAAATACAAAGTAGTTCCGTCCAGGTTGAAGCTATAGCCCATTGGCATTACAAACGAAACAATCTTGCGCGGCACACCTATGCCTTCCATTGCCTTCATCGCTTTAGGTAGTGCCGATTCGGAAGACGTGGTAGCAAACGCAATGGACACCGGCTCGATAATCGCTTGTATAAATTTCTTAATAGGAACTTTTACCAACAGCGCAATAGGCAGCAACACCGCCAGCAGAAAAACAATAAGCGCCACATAAAGCGTAAGCAATAACTTGAAAAGATTTACCAGCACCCCAAGGCCCATGTGCCCCACCGTGTACGCAATAGCAGCACACACCGCCACCGGTGCAAAATACATGATGATGGAAGTAAACTTAAACATCACTTCGCTCAGCGACTCCACAAACTGAACCATCGGCCGTTTATGTTTTTCATCTACCATCGCCAGCCCTATTCCAAACAAAATACTGAACACCACAATCTCCAGCACTGCGCCATCGTAAATACTTTTAGCAATGTTTTCGGGAAAGATGTGCAGGATAATATCGGTTATGGTTTGCTTGTTCGAAGGCAGCACATCCGTATCGGTTACCACCGGCAGCACAATGCCCACACCCGCTTTCGAAATATTGATAGCCGCCAACCCAATGAACAGTGCAATGGTGGTTACAATTTCGAAATATAAAATGCTCTTCCAGCCCATGCGGCCCACCTGCTTAATGTTGCTATGTCCCGCAATGCCATAAACCAGCGTTCCGAAAAGGAGAGGAGCGATGATGGTTTTTATCAACCGAAGAAATAACTGCGAAAGCACTTTCAGGTTCTGCGAAAAAGCAGGAAAGTCCAAACCTATCTCCACCCCAATAAGCATACTGATAAGAATGGTGGTGGTAAGCGAACGCCTCAGCAAACCATACCAGATAAAAATTCCAAGTGCCATCCACCGAAGCGCCATTAGCACTTCGCGCTTTACATCAATAATTCCCTCCAGGCTGGCGAAAGAAATAAGAGCGGCCACCGTCACGGCCGCAATACCACCTAACAGAACCTTTTTATTATTCATGGGTTGAATATGCAATAATAAAAATGGATGATGGATTGCTGCAGCATTTATTTGAAGGCAGCCGGTAAGGGCTTATCGAGTTTCCTTTTTCGGAAACCTGCCATCAGGCGTCTGATGGTGCCTTTCCTTTTTCGGAAACCTATCATCAGGCGTCTGAAGGTGCCTTTCCTTTTTCGAAAAAGAATGCCTTTAGATGTTATGGGGTAGAAAAGATAAAGTTCCGGCTATGATTTTAACCGGGGAGAAGGATGTAGGAACTGTTTTTGGGTAGTTATCGGTTTAAGGGAATGTCACCCTGAGCGAAGCCGAAGGGGTTAAGAAAAAAAAGGCTTCGGCTTCGCTCAGCCTGACATGTTGCCAAATAAGACAAACTAAATCACAACCCGTTTTGTATTATTTCTGCTCCAGTTTATCGAGCCTTTTCTTAAGGGCTTCGTTTTCCTGTATCAGTTTATTAATCATCTGTTGTTGTTCCTGAACAGCTTTTACCAAAGGCACCACCAGGGTGGCATATCCAATACCCCAGGTTCCTTTTTCATCATCGGGTTTTACCACCGCATCAAAACCATCGTAACCGGAGGCAGTGGCTGCCTTCTCCACTTCCTGTGCTATAAAACCGGTTTGACGTATTTTACTCAGATTAGACAGCCGTTCTTTGTAATCAGCATCCCCCTCTTCCCCCACAAAGTTGCTGAATTTAAGGCGGTCGAAATTATAGGTAACGGGGCGCAGCTTCATGATAAAATCAATGCCCTTTACATTTTCAAGCACATTGTTTTTGAAACGCCCGTCCGAAATTCCGGTGTACGAAGAGGGTTGCCCTTCAATAACAGTAACCGCAGTGTTGCCCAGGCGAATTTTATCGCTGGTATTCACCCGTGCGTTATAGCCAAAAGCCGAAGCATTGGTAAGGGCACCGGATGCTACATCGGCATCGTTGCCTACAACAGTATTAAAAGTGCCGGACGTATTGGTGGATAAAGCCTGATAGCCCACCGCTGTATTATCGGTTCCGTTAATATTTGCCGACATGGCTTGCACCCCAAAGGCCGCATTGTTATTGCCGATGGTGTTGGACGATAAAACCTGGCGGCCTACAGCCGTGTTGCTCGCACCGCTCAGGTTAACGCCCATGGCCTGCTTACCAATGGCTACATTGCGGAAACCATTGGTATCAAGGTTTAGTGCATACTGGCCAATGGCAATATTGTCGCTGCCCGTAAGGTGCTTTGCCAAACTGTTATCACCAATAGCGATATTGGCAGAACTGGTTACGTTATCGGTAAGCGCATCGGTACCAATAGCAATGTTCAGGGTTCCGGTAGTGTTGGCAAAAAGGGTTTGCAAACCAATGGCAATATTCTGGTTACCCGAAATGTTGGAGTACAAACCCTGCACGCCTACTGCCACGTTATCGTTGCCGCTGGAGTTTAAAATTAAAGTTTGGGCGCCTATGGCCACATTGTTGTTGCCGCTTAAATTGGTGAACAAAGCATTGTATCCTAAGGCGGTGTTGGTTATTCCAACGGTATTGCTGAATAAACTTTTGTGCCCTATAGCGGTATTGTTGTTTCCGTTGGTGTTGCTGAATAATGCATTGCTGCCCACAGCCACATTGAAAGAGGCCGCGTTGCTGAACAACGCTGAATCACCAATGGCCACAATGCTGCTACCATTGCTGTTGGAATAAAGTGCCCGTGAGCCAACCGCAGTAATACTTCTGCCGCCTGTGTTGGAATAAGCTGCCTGCGAACCGATGGCAGTGTTGTTGAAGCCGCTGGTATTTCTGCGCAGTGCCCTGCTGCCTACTGCGGTGTTGTGCGCGGTGGCGCCTATATGGCTATATAGGGCCGAATCGCCAATGGCTACTAAGTTGCTACCTGCCGTATTTGAATACAGGGCATTGAAACCAAGCGCAGTATTGCTGCCCCCGGTGGTGTTGCTGAATAATGTTTTGCTGCCGATGGCGGTGTTTTGCCCGTTGCCACCATTCAACCTGAAAAGAGCTGAATCTCCGATGGCAACAAGGCTACTGATATTCGTATTAGAATACAGTGACCAGCTACCAATAGCAATGTTTGAATTTCCGGTAGTGTTTGAATAGAGCGACTGAAAGCCGCTGGCAGTGTTATAATTTGAAATGGTATTAGAAAAAAGTGACTGGTTACCTATGGCCGTATTGTCGCTTCCCGATATATTGGCATTCATTGTTGTGTTGCCGATAGCTGTATTTTCTGTACCAGTGGTATTATTTCGAAGCGCCTGATAGCCAAATGCACTGTTGCGAACTCCGGTGTTTACATTCAGCGTTTGGAACCCGAGTGAAGTATTGCTTGTGGTCCCCAAGTCGATTTTGCCCGCCTTTTGGTTGTTGACGCGAAAATTGAAAGGAACAGCATCGGTAGTTCCTATAAAATTTGTTCCATCTACCGTTCCGGTATTTCCGGTTAAACCCCATGCGTTTTCTGCGCCATCGGCACCGGTAGGTCCGGTAGGCCCTGTGGGTCCGGTAGGGCCCGTGGCCCCTCCCCCCGAACCTGTTGCGCCTGTAGGGCCTGTTGCTCCCGTGGTGCCGGCACCTGTTGCTCCGGTAGGTCCTGTAACTCCTGTGGGTCCGGTGTTTCCATTCGTTCCCGAAATACCCGTAGGTCCTGTTGGTCCGGTAGCGCCTGTGTTACCGCTATTGCCCGCAGCTCCGGTAGGTCCCGTAACTCCTGTGGTGCCGGTGCCTGTTGCTCCGGTATTTCCGTTCGTTCCGGTCGGCCCTGTAGCTCCTGTAGTACCGTTAGCACCGGTATCGCCTGTTGCTCCGGTAGGTCCGGTTGCTCCTGTTGGCCCAGTACTTCCATTACTTCCGGAGGGACCGGTATCACCTGTAACTCCGTCAAGCCCGGTGGCTCCTGTAGCTCCGGTTATCCCTGCTAAACCGGTATCGCCCGTGGGGCCGGTAGCACCTATAGAACCCGTTGTTCCATTGCTTCCGGTTGCTCCTGCCGGGCCTGTATCTCCTGTCGGGCCGGTGACTCCTGTTGAGCCGCCACCTGAGCCGGTTGCTCCTGTAGCACCTGTTGGGCCTGTTGGTCCGGTGCTTCCGTTATTTCCTGTTATTCCTGTAGTTCCCTGAGGGCCGATTGCCCCGGTATTACCCGTTGGCCCGGTGGCACCTGTTGTTCCCCCGCCTGAACCGGTTGGTCCTGTCGAGCCTGTCACTCCGTTTAAGCCTGCAGGTCCTGTCGCACCCGTTGGGCCGGTAGCCCCTCCACCTCCGTTTCCGGCAGTTTCAGCATACAGGGCGTAAGGCACACTCAATAACTGCGTAGAACCCATGTTAAGGTAGTTTGTTCCACCGTTAGGGTCGTATTCTACCAGCAAATATTTGTTGCCTGTTGCCCAGTTGATGGAAGGGAAATTACCCAGCGTAGGATTGCCTAACCCAATTTTTACGGTGAACAAACCAAACTGATTTGTTGCTATGGACGAGTGTGTTTCCTGATACTCCGGAAAGCCGGGATTGACACCGTTGTTGATGGTTAAGCGCAGTGAAATGGTGCGGTTAGCATACACACTTCCGTTGCCATCGCGGGCAACTGCCTGGTAATTGACTGCCTGGGGAACTTGTGATGTGCAAACGAGCGTGAGGAGTAAAAAAGTTACTGAAAGTAACGGGTGTTTTTTCATAGGGCGCTGAACATTAAATATCAAGATAACGAAGATAAGCATTTTGTCAATGGTATCTACTGTGTGGCAGGTGACCGGTTGCAGGCTGATGATTAGCTGCCTGATAAGAAAATGTCCATTTAAATAAGGCAGAAAAGATGCAATGGTATCTTTACATTTGAAATTGGAATGGAACTTAACTTCACCTTATTAAAACAGAGGGCCACCCCGCTATATCAATTGGCCCTTGCGCTTGCTATAGGTTTGGGAGGAATGGTCGTTAGTAAAATGGTTCATGCTGAAAGCGGAACGGAGTATTTCGCTGCAATGGTAGCCATCATACTTTACGTGCTTATCAATACGGTTGTATCTTTAGCCTATACCAGTTATTTCCGTTACACTATTCCCTCCTATTATGTCTATGTCGCTCTTGTAGTAATTCTTTTTTTAAGCGCTAAATTATTTTCCGGTATCAGCATCTGGACGCTGCCTATCTACCGGGATATGGTTACTTCAGTTTCAATTTTCTATTTAGTGGTGAGTACCTTGGTAAGAGTCATCCGCTTAATTTATGAAGCTGCGGAAAAGGATATTTAAATTTCCTTCTCTCTTTTGAAAGGACGGATGATAAGGCGCATGTTCCGGTCGTAGTTAATGTAGTTCCACAGCCAGTTGATGAATACTACAATTTTGTTGCGGAAGCCTACGAGAAGCATCAGATGCAGCCCCATCCATGCAAACCAACCTAAGAATCCGCCAAACCTTATTTTACCTGCTTCTACTACAGCGCGGTTTCTTCCCACTGTTGCCATGGTTCCTTTATCGAAGTAGTTGAATTTATCAAGTGTCCATTGCTTGAAAGTCTTTTCAAGATTGCTTGCTAACAATTGTGCCTGCTGTATGGCAACAGGAGCTACCTGCGGGTGCCCTTGCGGAAATTTTTCCTGAATCATACAGGCAACATCGCCAATTGCGAAAATGTTTTCAGTGCCGTTTATGCGGCAATATTCATCCACTAAAATTCTTCCGCGCTTATTTATTACTTCAGCGTTTAGACCGTCCACTAGTACTCCTTTTATTCCGGCAGCCCAAATTAAGTTGTGCGTATGCAGTTGCTTACCGCCCTTTGTTTCAACGATCAAACCATTATAGATGACAACCGCGGTATTCACCCACACTTCGCAGCCCAACTCTTCCAGGTATTTCCTTGATTTTACCCGATTGCTTTCACTCATCATCTGCAACAGTTCTGCTCCATTCTCCACCAATATCACGCGCATCTTTCTGAAATCAAGTTCAGGATAATCGTTTGGCAACACATGCTTTTTCAGTTCGCACATAGCACCCGCTAGCTCCACGCCCGTTGGTCCGCCACCTACAATTACAAAGGTCATGAGTGCTTCTTGTTCCTGTACATCCTTAGTAAGCAAAGCCTTTTCGAAATTCTGAAGAATAAGGCTTCGGAGATTGAGCGCTTCGGTAACGCTTTTCATGGGCATGGCATTCTGCTCAAAATCTTTTATACCGAAATAATTTGTAGTAGAGCCCGTGGCAATAACGAGGTAATCGTATTTCAATTCGCCAATGCTGGTGATGATTTTATTTTCTGCAGAAACAATTTCCTGCACCTCGCCCATTCGGAAATGAAAGTTCTTCTGCCCCTTAAATATCTTCCGGATGGGATATGCAATGGAGTCGGCTTCTAAACCTGCGGTGGCAACCTGATAAAGCAAAGGTTGGAAAGTGTGGTAGTTGTTTTTATCAATCAGAACAATCTGAACAGCTGCATCGTGCAGTGATTTGGCGAGTTGCAATCCTCCGAAGCCGCATCCTATAATAACAATACGCGGAACTTTTACTTCGGGAACGTTGATGAACATAGCACAAAGGTTATAATTTGGAATTGAGAATTGCAAATTATACTGAATGTCTGAATGATGTTTGTTACAAACCCAACTGGGTTCAGCCCCTTTCCGTTCGGCAAGACCACAAACCCAACTGGGTTCAACCCCTTTCCGTTCGGCAAGACCCCAAACCCAACTGGGTTCAGCCCCTTTCCGTTCAGCGAGACCCAAAACCCAACTGGGTTCAGCCCCTTTCCGTTCGGCAAACCCATAAACCCAATTGGGTTCAGCCAATTTTCAATTCAAAATGATTCAAAAACCCTAAAAAATAACGCTATACCGGTAAACGTTTGAAACCCTTGCCTGCCGGTGAGCCTTCAATATGGATTAGAAGTGCCTTTCGTAACAATCGCGGAAGGTGAAAGCTAAACGGATGGCGGAGAAGGTTTATCAAAAAAATGTCCCTCATCTTCTGTTTGTTCTAACTCAAATTCGTGCGGGGGAGGTAAATCTTTCTTACGCAATATAAAAGCAATCAATACACCGCTCAATGACCCGTATAGGTGCGATTGCCAGGAAATACCCTGTTTAGGCAGAAAGCCCAGCACCATTCCCCCATAGATAAGCGCAACAAGA
>JAZKEP010000224.1:17711-19794 GCA_040387015.1 Bacteroidota bacterium | reverse complement strand
CTGGTGACCACCAAGGGCACCGAGTCGGCAAGCGTACCATCAATATCGAATATGATCCCTTTAATTTTTTTCACTTCACGGAAGTCAACAAAATATGTGCCGCCCAACCCTGTGTTCCAAATCTAAAGGGAGGGTCTCCTGTGTAATACCTAATGCGTGGCATGGACCCTGCGCGGGCTAATTTTTTAACGCCATATCTTCAAGGCCTAAAGGGAAACACTTAGATGGAAGGGACAAAAGCAGTGTAATAAGGAAGCTGGTGAGGCTTTAACCGCGTTAGATTTCAGGAAAAAATAATGGCATGCCCGCCTACCATTATTTAGTTTTACAAAACATAAACCTAATGCCATGAAAATACTTGCTACCCTTTCACTGTTTTTGCTCCAGGTGGTTATCGTTTTTGCTCAAGCTCCTTTGGTAAAACAATGGGATTACCGCTTCGGAGGAACCTTCACAGAGGAACTTACCTCCTTTCAGCAAACTGCGGATGGAGGCTATATTCTCGGGGGCCGTTCGAGCTCAGGAATATCCGGAGATAAAACGGAATTAAACCGCGGGCCGGTTTCCGTAACTTACGATTATTGGATTGTAAAGGTCAATGCTTCCGGAATAAAACAATGGGATAAGCGGTTTGGAGGAACGGGAATTGATTGGCTTTTTGAAGTGGAACAAACCACAGACGGAGGCTATATACTCGGTGGTGTGTCCGATTCAAGAGTAGGAGGAGACCGAACACAGCCTAATTGGGATACCATTGGTCCTCCTTCGGGCGATTATTGGGTGGTAAAAACAGATTCTGCAGGGGTGTTGTTATGGGATAAGTGTTTTGGAGGCGAAGGCAATGATTGGTGCACCTCCCTTGAACAAACCACAGATGGCGGATACATTTTTGGTGGTTATTCTGCATCGAATATAAGTGGCGACAGAACACAAAATAATTGGGGCCCCCCGCATACACACGATTATTGGGTGGTAAAAACAGATGCTTTGGGTAACAAACAATGGGATAAGCGGTTTGGAGGCATAAGTAGCGACCGGCTTCATTCATTGCAACAAACAACGGATGGAGGCTATATTTTAGGAGGCGAGTCAGCTTCAGGCATTAGCGGAGATAAATCACAGAGCGCTTGGGCATTAGATACATATGATTACTGGATAGTAAAAATTGATGCATCAGGTACCAAACAATGGGATAAGCGGTTTGGCGGATTAAATGGCGAAAAATTTTATTCTATCAAGCAAAGTAATGATGGAGGCTACATCATGGGTGGAATATCGTGTTCAGATAGTAGTGGTGACAAAACACAGGTTTTGCGTGATACCAACATCATCAATACGCAGGGAGCCCCTTTCGGAGATTTTTGGATTGTTAAGACTGACGCTTTGGGTAATAAGCAGTGGGATAAAAAATACGGAGGCCTTAGCCCGGAAGATGAATTCGGAAATGTTTCCCTGACTTCGGATGGAGGGTATCTGTTGGCAGGAGTATCCTATTCCAGTTCAAGCGGAGAAAAGTCAGAAGCTAACCTTGGGGCTGAACAGTTATGGGTTATTAAAACCGATGCCTCCGGTAACCCTCAATGGGATAAGACCATGTTCACCTTTTATCACGAAGAGTTTTGTATTGCTACTGAAACACCTGAGGGCTGTTACGTAATGGCAGGATATAACAGCGCAGCAATAGGGGGTGATAAAACACAAGCACCTTGGGGGAATGGCGTAACTGCCGGTGATTATTGGCTGATTAAATTTTGCGATACAACCCGGGCCCAGCAAATACCTCTGCAAACCAATCTTGCATCCACGAATGCTTCCTGCCTTAATCCTTGCTCAGGAACTGCGTCAATAACCCTGACAAATGGAACGGCTCCCTATCAATACGTCTGGCAACCGGGAAATTACAGCACTGCCAGCGTCAATAATCTCTGTTCCGGAACCTATGCCGTTACTGTGACTGATGCTTTAAACAATTCTGCCACCGGCTCTGTTACTATTACTCAGCCTAATGGGGTGACAGCCGGTGCCTTGGCAAACGGAAGCACCTGCGGAAGGCCGAATGGCACTGTTTCGGTGGCTGCGGTGG
>JAZKEP010000224.1:16500-17701 GCA_040387015.1 Bacteroidota bacterium | reverse complement strand
ATATACTTATTTGTGGAGTACAGGAGATACGGTTTCGTCTATTTCAAATCTCCCTGCCGGTATCTATTCTGTTACAGTTACCAGCGGAGCTTGTAACCAAACCGCCACCGCCAGTGTAAGTACCTCCACTGCTTTGCAGGTAAACATCACAACTAATCTGACTCATATCTGCGCTAACCAATCTGCTCAAATATGTGCACCTCCTAACTTGGCAGATTACCTCTGGAACACCGGACAAACTGCCAATTGCATTGCCACCAACTTAGCGGGCAACTATTATATAACGGTGACCGATGCAAACGGATGCACGGCTGAAAGCAACCGCCTTTTCTTAACTGTATATCCATTACCTCCGGTTTCAATAAGTGTAAATGGGGATACACTTAACGTATATGATGCAACAACCCAACCATGGTATTTAAACGGTAGGGCAATAAGCGGTGCTACCTCAAGTACTCATATTGCCAGCCAAGGCGGCAGCTATACCGTTGCTGTTACCGATACCAATGGATGTGTGGCCGCTTCTTCACCTGTTATTATTACAGGGATTGATAACATAAATGCTGAAGACATAGTGAGTGTATATCCTAATCCGTCACAAAACAGCTGGCAATTAACCGTAGGCAATAATTTGATTGGCGGTATAGTAGAAGTGTTTGATAGTAACGGCAGCGTAGTATTCAAATCTGCTATTCAAAATCCGAAATCCGAAATAGCCCCTGATGTTGCCAAAGGTGTTTACCAACTGCGAATCAGCTCAGGCAAAAGCAGTGTAACAAGAAAACTTGTGAAGTTGTAAAAACGTTCAGGTCTGTAAGCTTTTGAAATACGCTACCGTAATGGCCAGTCCTTTTTCAAAATTAAATTCGGGTTGGTAACCGAGGTAGGTTCGGGCTTTTGAAATATCGGCTAAGGAGTTGCGCACATCACCGGGGCGCTCCGCCCGGTAGGTAGCGGCATGGTTGCTGTTGAGCATCTTTTGTATTTCCTGATACAAGCGGTTTACCGAAAAGTTTTCTCCCACAGCAATATTAAACACGTTTCCTGCGGCTTCGGCATTTTCAGTAAGCATGGCCTTCACATTCGCCTGCACTGCATTTTCCACGAACGTAAAATCGCGGGTTTGCTCTCCGTCTCCATCAATAAAAACTTCTTCGCGCTTCATAATCTTATTCACGAACAGAGGAATAACAGCCGCATA
>JAZKEP010000224.1:3326-16490 GCA_040387015.1 Bacteroidota bacterium | reverse complement strand
GTAGGCACCTTGCGGATCTTGCCGAGGGCCAAACACATTAAAGTAGCGCAAGCCTATTACCGGAATGCTATACACCTTCTGAAATACCCCCGCATAAAGTTCATTGGTGTATTTACTTACCGCATAAGGAGAAAGCGGCTGACCGATTTTCTCTTCCTTCTTTGGCAATGATTGTTCATCGCCATACACCGAAGAAGAGGACGCATAAACGAATTTCTTAACACCTGCATCTTTAGCTGCGGTAATCATATTTACAAAGCCCCCGGCATTTACTGCATTGGTATTCCATGGTTCCTTAATAGAACGCGGAACAGAGCCCAATGCCGCCTGGTGCGAAACAAAATCTATTCCCTCACAAGCTTTGCGACATGCTTCCAGGTTGCAGATATCACCTTCCATCCATTCGAAAGCAGCATGCGTTTTAAATGCCTCAAGGTTAGCTGCCCTGCCGGTAGCAAGGTTATCGAACACGCGCACTTTCTTAGCACCGTATTTTAATAAATATTCAACCAGGTTAGAACCTATAAAGCCGGCTCCTCCTGTAACAAGAAAGGAGTAGTTACCTAAATCAAGGGTATGGTATTTTATATCGAACATTTCCCTTTTTTATCGCTGTACGTATTGTGCTTCGTAAAAGCTTTTGTATTCTCCTGAAGTAACATGCTTCAGCCAGTCTTCATTTTGCAGATACCAATCAACCGTCTTTTCCAGCCCTTCTTCAAACTGCAGCGATGGCTTCCATCCTAATTCGCGTTGCAGCTTTGATGAATCGATAGCATAACGTAAATCGTGACCTGCGCGGTCTTTCACGAACGTGATGAGCTTTTCATTCTCCCCTTCTGCCCTGCCGAGTTTCTTATCCATAATTCTGCAAAGCAGACGAATGACATCAATATTTTTCCACTCATTATGCCCGCCCACGTTATAGGTGCTTCCCGGTTTAGCATGATGCAGAATGGTATCAATAGCGCGCGCATGGTCTACTACATACAGCCAATCGCGAACGTTTTCCCCTTTACCGTAAATAGGAAGCGCCTTGTTGTTTTTAATATTATGAATACAAAGCGGAATCAGCTTTTCGGGAAAATGATTAGGTCCGTAATTGTTAGAGCAGTTAGAAATTACCACCGGCAAATTATAGGTATCATAATAAGCGCGCACAAAGTGATCGCTCGATGCCTTGGAAGCCGAGTAAGGACTGTGAGGATCGTATGCCGTTGTTTCGGTAAACAATCCTTCATCGCCCAGCGTGCCGTAGACTTCATCGGTAGATACATGATAAAACAACTTATTGTCAGGAAGAGGTTTGTCCTTCGAGCATCCCCAACATGTTTTGGCGGCATTCAAAAGGTTCACAGTTCCAATTACGTTGGTGACTACAAACTCAAGCGGGTTTGAAATACTTCTGTCCACATGGCTTTCGGCAGCCAGGTGAACGACAGTATCGAAATTCTCCTGCGCAAATAAAGTGGTGATGAAAGATGCATCGGTTATATCACCCTTTACGAATTTATAGTTAGGTTGATCCTGTATATCCTTCAGGTTTTCCAGGTTGCCTGCGTAGGTCAGTTTATCGAGATTAACGACTTTGTAATCGGGATATGAATTGACAAACAGCCGCACTACATGTGAACCAATAAAACCCGCACCCCCTGTTATCAGAATTTTCTTCATAAAGCTTGTATCATTTCGGTTAGTGCCGATGTTCTATAACGACCAGTAACTAAACTCTTTAATCTTGTGTCTCAGTTCACCTTTCACATCTACCACTATCCCGTCCTTTTTCAAAACAGTCTTAAAGAATTCATCGCTGAGATTAGAAAACTGTTCGTGATTAACTGCCACTATCACTGCATCGTAATCTTTATCGAAACCCTTTTTTAAAGTAATACCGTACTCATGATGAAACTCTTCAGCATCGGCATAAGGATCGGAAACTTCCGTTTGCACGGAGTAGTTTTTCAACTCGCCAATTACATCCACCACCTTTGAATTCCGGATGTCGCTTACATTCTCTTTGAAAGTTGCACCCATTACCAAAACCTTTGTTTGGTTAACCTGCTTGCCAAGTTTAATCAACTGTTGAACAAGTTTGCGGGCTACATGCGCACCCATGTCATCATTGATTCTTCTGCCGGCTAAAATCACTCCGGGGTTATAACCCAGTTCCAATGACTTATAGGTGAGATAATAAGGATCGACTCCAATACAATGGCCACCAACAAGGCCGGGATAAAATTTTAGAAAGTTCCATTTAGTACCGGCAGCCTCTAAGACTTCGTACGTATTGATGCCCATCAAGTCGAAGATGCGCGAGAGCTCATTCATCAAGGCGATATTCAAATCGCGTTGCGTGTTTTCAATAATCTTTGCAGCCTCTGCCACTTTGATAGAACTTGCTCTGTGTGTTCCGGCAGTAACAATAACTTCGTAGGTCTTTGCAATTATGTCCAAGGACTCAGCATCGCATCCCGAAACAACCTTCCTTATTTTTGTGATGGTATGCTCTTTATCCCCCGGGTTTATTCTTTCAGGAGAATAACCCAACTTAAAATCAACTCCCATCTTTAATCCGGAGTTCTTTTCAATTAACGGCAGACAATCATCCTCGGTACAACCGGGGTAGACAGTCGACTCAAACACCACATAGTCTCCTTTCTTCAAAACCTTACCAATGGTTTCAGAAGCTCCAAGCACTGCACGCAAATCGGGAACATTGTGACTGTCTACAGGAGTAGGAACAGCCACAATAAAAAAATTAGCTTGTTTAAGGTCTTCTAAGTCGGCAGTAAAAAGGATATCCTTTCCTTCAAAATCCTTTGCCTCCAGCTCATTGCTCGGGTCAATATTCTTCTTCATCAGTTCAACCCGCTTTTGGCTAATATCGAAACCGATGACTGATATTTTTTTGGCAAACTCCAAAGCTATAGGTAAACCTACATAACCCAACCCTATTACCGCCAACTTCCTTTTCTTATCAAGTAACTCCTGAACCATTTTCTCTTTCTCTTATTTTATTTTAGAAACTCTTCCTTCTTTCAATTGATATTTTTCACTGCTCTCTTCGCATACCGCAAAACCATCCTTGTCGAAATGCAAACGATGGCCATACTCGCTCATCCAGCCGATTTGTTTGGCAGGGTTACCTACTACTAAAGCATAAGCAGGAACTGTTTTAGTAACCACCGATCCTGCACCAATAAACGCGAACTCTTCGATATCATGCCCGCATACAATGGTTGCATTCGCTCCAATGCTCGCGCCTTTCTTTACAGTAGTTTTGGCATACTGCCCTCTCCTGTTTACTGCGCTTCGCGGGTTAGTTACATTGGTAAAAACCATAGAAGGACCAAGAAATACATCGTCCTGACATACTACTCCGGAATAGATAGAAACATTATTCTGCACCTTCACATTATTACCAAGAACTACTTCGGGAGACACCACAACATTCTGACCGATATTACAGTTCTCCCCTATTACACAATTGGGCATGATGTGGCTAAAATGCCAAATCTTAGTGCCCTTGCCTATGGCACAGCCTTCGTCAACAATGGCACTGGCATGAACAAAATAATCCGTGCTTTCGTTCTTCATCTATGAAAATCTATGCTTTGATTGATATAACTCTTCCTTGGGTAAGTTTTTGAAATACTCATACGTAATCTTCAAACCTTCTTTTCTAGTCACCTTAGGTTTCCAGTCTAAAATCTCTTTAGCGCGGGTAATATCAGGTTGCCTTTGTTTAGGATCATCAACAGGCAGGTTTTTATAACAAACCTTTTGATTCGTTTTTGTAAGCTTAATAATTTCTTCAGCAAACTCACTGATAGTAATTTCATCCGGATTGCCAATGTTTACAGGCTGGCTGTAATCGCTCATCAGCAAGCGATAAATACCTTCCACTAAATCATCTACATAACAAAACGAACGTGTTTGACTTCCATCGCCAAACACAGTTAAGTCCTCTCCTCTTAATGCCTGACCGATGAAAGCAGGGAGAACACGCCCGTCATTTAACCGCATACGGGGACCATACGTATTGAAGATACGCACAATTCTTGTCTCCACGCCATGGTAGGTGTGATAAGCCATTGTGATAGCTTCCTGAAAACGTTTTGCTTCATCATAAACTCCACGCGGGCCGACCGGATTTACATTGCCCCAATAATCTTCTTTTTGGGGATGAACCAAGGGATCGCCATATACTTCGGAAGTGGATGCCACTAATATCCTTGCCTTCTTTGCCTTTGCAAGCCCCATGAGATTATGCGTTCCTAGAGAACTTACCTTAAGTGTTTGAATAGGAATCTTCAAGTAATCGATGGGCGAAGCAGGAGAAGCGAAGTGAAGGATATAATCCAGATGGCCGGGAACATGAACAAACTTCGACACATCATGATTGTAGAATTCAAAGTTCTTTAGCTTAAAAAGATGTTCAATATTTTTAAGATCACCGGTTATGAGGTTGTCCATGCCTACTACAAAATAACCTTCCTTGATAAACCGGTCGCACAGGTGCGAACCAAGAAATCCTGCTGCTCCTGTAATTAAAACTCTTTTCATGTTCTGTTACGCGATTGTTTCTCTTCCAATGCTATAATAGTAATAACCCAATTCTTTCATGTGCTCAATGTTGTAAAGATTTCTTCCGTCAAATATCACTTTGCTCTTGAGCGAAGAAGAAATTTTATCGAAATCGGGTGAGCGGAAAATATTCCATTCGGTGAGGATGGTAAGAAAGTCAGCTTCCTTTAAAGCATCGTACTGATCAACTGCATAATATAGTTTGTCACCGAAAATTTGCTTTACGTTGTTTGCTGCTTCGGGATCATACACCTTAACAGCAGCGCCTTGTTGTAATAGTTTCTCAATAATATAGATGGCAGGTGCTTCCCGGATATCATCTGTATTAGGCTTGAATGCCAAACCCCACACGGCAACCGTTTTACCTTTCAGGTTGTTGCCATACTTTTTCAGGATGCGGTCGAAAAATTTTTCATGTTGCAGATTATTCACCTCCATAACAGAGTTAAGAATCTTAAAGTCGTAGTTGTTTTGTTTTGAAGTATGATACAACGCTTTCACATCCTTAGGAAAACAGCTTCCACCATAGCCCACTCCTGCAAAAAGAAAACGCTTACCGATTCTTGAATCTGTTCCTATTCCTTTGCGAACATTATCTACATCAGCGCCTACCACCTCACACAGGTTTGCTATTTCATTCATGAAAGAAATCTTGGTAGCGAGAAATGCATTGGCGGCATACTTAGTTACCTCAGCACTTCTTTCATCCATAAACAAAACAGGATTACCCTGGCGAACAAAAGGTTCATATAACTCATCCATCACCTTCTTTGCTTTCTCTGATCTGGTTCCTACCACCACTCTTTCGGGTTTCATAAAATCTTCTACGGCAACACCTTCGCGCAAAAACTCGGGGTTAGACACCACATCAAATTCGGCTTTCGCTTTTTGCGCAATCACCTCCCGCACTTTATCTGCTGTTCCAACGGGCACGGTGCTTTTGTTTACAACCACCGTGTATTTCTTCAGCAAGCTTCCAAGTTTACCTGCCACATCAAGAATATATTTCAAGTCAGCACTGCCATCTTCGCCCGGGGGGGTGGGCAAAGCGAGGAATATAATTTTAGCTCCTTCGATACCTTCTTCAAGCGAAGTCGTGAATTTCAAGCGACCGTCCCTTACATTTCTTTCAAAGAGCACATCCAAATCAGGTTCATAAATCGGAATAACTCCCGCTATAAGCTGTTCTACTTTTTCTTTGTTTACATCTACACATACAACATCGTTTCCTGTTTCGGCAAAACAAGTTCCCGTAACCAGGCCTACATATCCTGTTCCTACTACTGCTATCTTCATTACTGATTATTGAATTATTTCTTTGAATGTATGGGTAATAAACTCTAACTCCTCCGCCTGAAACTCAGTATGGATGGGCAAGGATAAAACTGATTTGCACAATTCCTCAGTTACCGGAAACATTCCTTCTTTATATCTGTCATCCTTATAGGCCTTTTGCATGTGCAAAGGGATAGGATAGTATATCATAGATGGAATTCCCTTGTCAGCCAGCTTCTTTCTTACCTCATCGCGGTTTACATTACTTAGTTTTAAAGTGTATTGATGAAACACATGCGATGAATAAGATGCTCTTACAGGAGTTTGCACATTCTTCAAATCCTTAAAAGATGCATCATAAAAATCAGCTACACTTATTCTCCGTGCGGCATAATCATCCAGATATTGCAGTTTTACATTAAGAACGGCTGCCTGCAACGTATCTAAGCGCGAGTTCACTCCTATTTCATCGTGCACATACTGCACACTCTGGCCGTGGTTAGCAATCATTCGTATTTTCTTCGCCAGTTCCTCATCGTTCGTATTCATGGCACCGCCATCTCCATAGCAACCTAAATTCTTAGAAGGAAAGAACGAAGTAGTCCCTACCGTTCCAATCGTTCCCGATTTCTTCTTCGTTCCATTACCGAAAGTATAATCAGCACCAATTGCCTGCGCGTTATCTTCTATTACATATAAGTTATGCTGCTGCGCCACCATCATAATCGCTTCCATATCGGCACACTGGCCGAACAGGTGAACGGGAACAATAGCTTTTGTTTTTGGAGTAATTGCTTTTTCAATCGCAGCAGGGTCAATGGTAAACGTTTCGGGATTTACTTCCACCAACACAGGTTTCAGTTTCAGCAAAGCAATAACCTCGGCCGTTGCCACATACGTAAAGCTGGCAGTAATCACTTCATCACCGGGTTGAAAACCAAGCGCCATCATGGCAATCTGCAAGGCATCGGTTCCGTTGGCGCAGCTAATCACCTGCTTAGCTCCTAGGTAAGCGGCAAGGTCATCTTCAAACTTCTTTACCTGTTTACCTTTTATAAACTGGGTTGTTTCCAGCACTTCTGCCATGGCACTGTCTACCTCCGGCTTTATCCTTTGATACTGCGCGGCAAGGTCAACCATCTTTATTTCTTTCAATGCATTCATTTTAGGAGCGGGCTAAAATAATACTTTTGCGTATTCACCGTAGAGAGGGAAAATGAAACTAAACCTACAATTGCAATCTTTTATTCTTGTGTTTATTCTGCTATGCTTTACGCAGCAATCCACCGCGCAGGAAGGCACTCCGCAACCTGCCGAAACAAAAAAAGAGGCCCCGACAAAAAAGAAAAAACAGTTTGATCCCAGTAACACGGTGATGTTTGTGCCCAGCTACACGGCCCAGTTTCCTTATGGCAATATGGGCGACCGGTTTGGATTCAATTCGCTTTTCGGAATGCAGATTGCTTACAAGATGAAGAAGAACTGGATTGTAGGCCTTGAAGGTGGCTTCCTGTTCGGAACCAAAGTGAAGGAAGGTTATATAACCGATAATATTTCTACCGCAACAGGACGGTTCATCACACAGAACAATGATTTGGTGCGCGTAACCCCACAGGAACAGGGATATAATATAAAGTTCACCTTTGGTAAAGTAATTCCTTTCAGCGAAAAGTATCCCGATGCGGGTTTGCTGCTGATGACAGGCATCGGTTTTCTTGAACACAAGATTGTGCTGAACGTAAAAAAAGAAACGCTGCCGCAGTTAAATAAAACCTATCGAAAAGGCTACGACCGCCTGAGCAACGGCCCTGTTATCTCCCAGTTTATAGGAGGCATCTTTTTAGAAAGAAAGAAGTTCTTCAGCTTTTACGGGGGCCTGCAGGTAGATGTGGCCTTTACGCAGGGCAGAAGAAACTACGATTTTTACTCCATGGCTCCGCTTAAAGATAAGCGTATTGATCTTTTTGTTGGTATTAAACTCGGTTGGGTCATTCCTATTTTTACTCAAACCAGCGAGAAGGAGTTTTTCTATTATTAAGCTTTGATGGATTATATGGCAGAACACTCATTAAGGAGATAATGCCATTGCGGTTTGAAAACCGGTACAGCATAGAATCTTCTTCCAAAATCCTGTTTTTCTTCAAAAAACATTAAAAAATACCCTGTCTAGGTTGGATATGCATTCCTGGCCTCCGACTATGCTTACTTCACCTTTGGCAATGCATCCGTGAGGTTTTACCGTGTTTCTTTGACCAAATCCCTAATTTTCCGAGCATTTCGGCAAGTAATTCTTCACCATATATGTTCTTTAAGCAGCGCAGGATAATACTAAGTGCCATTTTCCAATCCATCCATTACATTTGCCATACATGCTTCCCTTTCAGCTTTTAATCTACAACCTCAGCCTCCGTCTATATTATACAGGCATTGCGCTGGCTGCGTTCTTCAATCCCAAAGCAAAGCAATGGATAGACGGGCGTGAGAACCTGCAAAATGGAGCCGATAAACTAAGCACATATAAAGGCAAACGAATCTGGTTTCACTGTGCCTCGCTGGGCGAGTTTGAGCAGGCGCGGCCAGTGCTGGAAGCATTTGGCGGCAGCCACCGCCAGGATGCCATTATCGTTACCTTCTTCTCTCCCAGCGGTTATGAGGTGCGGAAGAATTATCCTTCGGCAGATTTTATCACCTACCTGCCGCTTGATACCAAGCAAAACGCAAAAGAGTTTATCGACCTTGTTCGGCCCGATGTGGCCTTGTTCGTGAAATATGAATTCTGGTATCATTATCTGAACGAACTGAAACAAAGAAACATTCCCACCATCCTGTTCTCTTCTGTTTTTAGAAAAGAGCAAATCTTCTTTCAATGGCATGGCGAATTGTTCCGTAAGATGTTGGGAATGTTTTCTAAAATATTTGTGCAGAACAGCGAATCGCTCGAACTGCTTTCTTCTATCGGTATTGCTTCGGAAGTTGCTTTCGATACGCGGTTCGACCGGGTGAATCAGATTGCAAAGGAGAAAAACGCTTTTGCTGCCATTGAACTATTTAAAGCAGGCTCAAAGATTTTTATTGCCGGAAGCACCTGGCCCGCAGATGAAGAACTGCTGTTGCAATGTATTGCTGATGACTTGCTGAAAGAGTATAAATACATCCTGGCGCCTCATCAGGTAGATAAGGAGAGGATTTCGGAACTGCAGAAAAAAATAAAAGTGCGCACCACACTGTTTTCGAATCTGAACGAACAAAACGCTGCCGAAACGGATGTTGTTATTGTTGATACTATGGGAAACCTTGCATCGCTTTACAGCTATGGCGAAATAGCATACATAGGAGGCGGGTTCAATGCAGGGGTGCACAATGTGCTGGAAGCTGCTGTGTATGGAATGCCTGTAATTTTTGGGCCGCGTTATCAAAAATCGCTTGAGGCTGTTGAGTTGACAGAACAGGAGGCCGCTTTTTCAATTAGTTCCTATCAGCATTTCATTGCTTTCCTCAGTTCTTTTAATGAAAAAAAGCGAAGCATAGCTTCGCTAAAAACAAAAACATATGTTTCGGAAAGATTAGGAGGAACGGATACGGTGTTGGTTTCTTTGCTGCAATCAATCGGAGAAGTGTAAACAGGAATTTTTCCTATCCACTAAAAAATGGATGCATGGATGATTGGATATGTAATCATACACGCAGCCATTCATGCAATCAACCTTACCGATTAATGCATATCTCCCAGCGGTTCAATTGTTTCATTCACCGCAGCAGGCGCTGATTTTATATAAGCAGGCTTACCGGGGTCCTTTATATCAAACTCGGTTTTTACCGATGCAAACGCACCGTAAAAGAAAAGCAGGGAAAATAAAATGGTGGCCAGAGTGCCTAATATTCTCACTGTAAACTCGTAAAGAAACAGGTCGTGTTGTAAAGGTTTTCTTTTCATAAGAAATATTTTAGTGTGAACAGAAGTTGAATACTTAGTGTTACTGAATTCATTTCAACAAGTTCCGTTTATGAAAGATTTATTTACGCAACGAACTTTGTATTTGAACAAGCCCGCCTTTTCAACTAAGAAATTCGTGCCTGAGCAGTACCTTTTCCACATTAAGTTTCAGAAAGAAAGCGGGGAACGTTCCGCTTAGTGAGTGCTTTAAAGATAAAGAATCAAAACAACCTCAATTGGGGCTGTGCCTGCTCAGCAAGTTGTTTTCTGCGCTCCTGAAACAGGTTGTAATTAAGAGGCGGCATAACTCTTTCGTTCATGAATTTTCTTTTTGCCAGTAGAAACTGGTTACGTATCAACTCGGCAAACTTTCCTTCGCCCTTCATTCTTCTTCCGTAATCGGAATCATTCAGTTTGCCACCGTGCATGCTCTTAATTTGATTGAGCACCTTGTTAGCGCGGTCGGGAAAATTTTTAGTAACCCAATCTTCGAAAAGCACATTGTTATGGCCATTCAACCTCACTACAATATAACCTGCATTCAATGCACCAGCCTCTGCCACTGCTTTCACGATATCAAAAATCTCTTCATCGTTAATACCAGGAATAACAGGAGCCACATTCACATTCACGGGAATTCCCGCAGCAGACAAGCGGGTGATGGTTCTCAATACGCTATGGGATGAAGATGTTCTTGGCTCCATGATGCGCTTAAGCTTTTCATCCAAAGTGGTAAGGCTCATGGTAACATACACCAGATTAAGTTTTGCTAGCTCGGTGAGGATATCCAAATCACGCTCAATTAAACTGTTCTTCGTAATCATAGAAACAGGATGCTGCAAATCAAGAAACACCGTGAGCAGCTCGCGGGTAATATGGAATCTTCTTTCAGCAGGTTGGTAGATATCCGTATTACCTGCTAACATGATTGAGCTTGCCTCCCATTTCTTACCTTCTAAAGTTTTACGTAACAGCGCAGGAGCAGCTTTCTTAATAAGAATGTTCTGCTCAAACTCCATCCCTGAACTGTATCCCCAATACTCGTGTGAGTTTCTTGCATAACAATAAATACAACCATGCTCACATCCCTGGTAAGGATTCATACTCCAGGTCAAACCAATATCAGGGCTATCTACTTTATTAAGAATTGTCTTAGGGAAAACTTCTATGTATTTAGTGCGCGGATTTTCTTTCAATAGCTCTTCGCGCTCTTCCTGCGTGGGAAGATCCTCCACATAAATTTCCTTGCTGCCTTTTAGAAAGCGATTGGCAGGATTCAACTGCGAACCCCTCCCCTTAGTGTAAACTTGCATACCCGAATTTAATAAAAGGAAAGTGTGTATACGGACAGCCTTTAATTGTTTAGGAAAATTTGCAAACCATTATATCAGTCGCATGGCAGGTAGCCCACCTGCCTTCCCTAAAAAAAGAAAGGCCACCGAATGGCAGCCTCTACTTTGTTGGTGTGTAGTGTATGTTCAATGTGCTTCTTCGTACTCTTCGTGATAAACTTCATTCGGATCATCCTGGAAGTCATTGATATTAAAATCCTGTCTTCTGGTAAATTCCTCCTGGTTCAATTTAATGCAGTTTAGTTTGTCAAGTCTGAATGGCCGGTAATCATTTCTCAGACGACACCATGCAACTAAAGTTCGTCTGCGGTCTTTGTAAACAACAGCAATGGGCTCCACTTCGCGAATAGTAACACCCTTCTCATACGAATCATATTCGATGGTAGCTACTTTGCGGTTGTCAATTGCGTTGCTGATAACGCTTAATAAATTGGGAGAATAGTGCATTTGCTTGCGCTGGACTGCATTCCGTTGGTAAGTAGATGTTTCTATCATAGGCTTGTTGTTTAAAGACGCACGAAGGTAATTTTTTAACCTGTCCCAACAAATTATCTGATAAAAAAATATTGCAAATAGTTTCCATCAAAGCCACGCCAACAAAGGGTTTTGGAAACTTTAATCGTTCCTTGAGTTTCCCATGTTATAACGCCAAAACAGCTCAATTTGTAAGTGATTGCTCAAGCATAGCAATTTTGGAAAGGGCATCGTCCCTCTTCTTCTTTTCATTTTCCAGCACAGCAGGTGGAGCAGATGCAACAAACTTTTCGTTAGACAGTTTCTTTTCAACCGAAGCAAGAAAACCTTTAGCATACTCCAACTCCTTAAGAAGCTTTTCCCGCTCTTCCCCGGCATTCTCAACCTCACCGGTAACCACAAAGAATTTATACCCTTTTGAAATAAAAGCTTTACCACCGGAAACATCTTCATTCACCTTTTCCAATTTGCCAAGGCGGGCCAGTTTAATAATCTTCTCATTAAAAGAATTAAACACAATGGCATCGCTGCCATTAAAAAATGCATCAACAGTTTCCGTATTCTTTTTCCCGGCTCTGGCTCTTATGTCACGAATGTTTGTAATGATTTCAAAAGTAAGTTCTGCTTGCGCTATGAGTGCATCATTTACTTTGCCTGCTTTAGGATACTCCGTAACACTAATGCTTGCTCCCTCAGTTCTATCTTTCAGCAAATGCCATATCTCTTCGGTTACAAATGGCATAACCGGATGAAGAAGCTTTAGTAGGGTTTCAAATAACTCCACCGTTTTATCATAGGTATATTTATCTATCGGCTTCTGATAATCGGGCTTTATAAGTTCAAGATACCAGGAGCAGAAATCATCCCATATCAATTTGTAGAGGGTCATCAATGCTTCGCTCAACCTGAAATCTTTATAAGATGCATTGATTTCAATAATTGTTTTATTGATTTTACTCTCGAGCCAATCAATTGCAACTTTGTTGCTTTCATTTTCTCCTTCGTAAACTTCCCATCCCTTAACTAACCGCAAAGCATTCCAAAGCTTGTTGCTAAAATTACGGCCTTGCTCTACTAACTTCTCATCATACAAAATATCATTACCCGCAGGTGAACAAAGCAACACCCCCATGCGCACACCATCGGCACCATACTTTTCAATCACTTCCAAAGGATCAGGTGAGTTGCCAAGGCTCTTACTCATCTTTCTTCTGAGCTTATCACGAACAATACCTGTATAGTAAACGTTTTTGAAAGGCTTCTCACCTCTCCATTCGTAACCCGCCATAATCATGCGCATTACCCAAAAGAACATAATCTCCGGAGCTGTCACTAAATCATTCGTTGGATAGTAATATTTAATGTCTTTGTTATCCGGGTTTTCGAAGCCATCAAACACACTGATAGGCCAAAGCCAGGAAGAGAACCAAGTGTCAAGTACATCTTCGTCCTGACGAATGCGGAGGGCAGATTGCGGATGGCGGATTTTAAAAGCAGCCATTGCTTCATCCTGTGTTTTTGCTACCACAAAGTTTCCTTCCT
>JAZKEP010000224.1:0-3269 GCA_040387015.1 Bacteroidota bacterium | reverse complement strand
ACGCTGCCCCCACCAAAGCTGACGACTGATGCACCAGTCGCGCACGTTATCAATCCAGTGCTTATAAGTATTCTTCAATTTAGATGGATAGAACTTCAGCTCATCGTTCATTACATCGTTCAGTACCTGCGGGTTCTTCTCAAAGAACTTCTTCATATCCACAAACCACTGCAACGATAAGCGCGGTTCTATAACAGCATTGGTGCGTTCGCTCCTTCCTACCTTATTCAGATAATCCTGCTTTTTAATCAGCAACCCTTCAGCTTCTAATTTCTCTACAGCCAGTTTGCGCGCTTTGAAACGGTCTTCGCCAATAAATACCTGCGCTGCCTGCGATATAGTTCCGTCTTCATTGAAACAGTCAATAACCGGCAGGTTATATTTCTTTCCTATTTCATAATCATTTACATCATGGGCCGGGGTAATTTTTAAGGCTCCTGTTCCAAATTCAATATCTACATAATCATCGGCAATAACAGGAACCTCGCGATTAACTAAAGGAACAATAACGGTTTTACCAATAAGGCTCTTGTAGCGTTCATCGTTTGGATTTACACAAACTGCCACATCACCCATTATTGTTTCAGGACGAACCGTTGCAACAGCAATAAACTCATCTGTTCCCTTAACCATATACTTCACAAAGTAAAGCTGGCTATTCTCTTCGCTGTGAAGAACCTCTTCATTGCTTAGAGAAGTTTTTGCCGAAGGGTCCCAGTTAATCATGCGCAGTCCGCGATAGATTAAACCTTTGTTATAGAGATCAATAAAGACTTCAACAACTGCATCACTTAATTTTTCATCCATGGTAAAGCGCGTACGCTTCCAGTCGCAGCTTGCTCCAAGCTTTTTAAGCTGCTCTAGGATGATGCCTCCATATTTTTCTTTCCACTCCCATGCATATTTCAAAAACTCCTCGCGGCTTAAATCGCTCTTCTTGATACCCCGTTCGCGCAGCATCTGCACCACCTTTGCTTCGGTAGCTATGCTGGCGTGGTCAGTTCCGGGAACCCAACACGCATTTTTACCTTCCATGCGTGCCTTTCGGATAAGAATATCCTGAATGGTGTTGTTAAGCATGTGCCCCATGTGCAACACACCCGTCACATTGGGGGGAGGAATAACAATAGTGTAGGGCTCGCGCTCATCGGGCTCGCTATGAAATAAATCAAGGTCAAGCCAATAGTTATACCATTTATCTTCGGTTTGTTGGGGGTCGTATGTCTTAGGAAGTTCCATGTTGCAGGTTACTGGTTTCAGGTTAAATGCAGGCAGCGAAAATAATTTTTTGCGCTTCAGAATTTAAGGTAAAAATCTTTGGTGAGTGTGATATAGGCAGCGGTAAACTCTCCGCTTGCCTGTTGAATCGCCATTTGTGTTCTTGAAAGCGGCTGTTCATTTCTTTGTAACTGCAACAGAACAAGGTAGGGTTTCTTACCTTCAATAGCCATTACCTCTGTTACTTCAGAAACAAATAAACCTTCGCGTGCGGCAATAGTTTGAATAGCTGAATAATTGAAGAAAGGAATAACCACATAAGCTTTCCCTTTATCAGAAAGCAGGCGGTTGATTCCGGAAAGTAATTCGTGATAGCTAAGAGCAATACTATGCTTAGCAATATCCTTTTGCCGGTTGCCTGTTTTAAAGTCGTCAATAAAATAAGGTGGATTCGAAAGCACGATGTCATACTTCGCGTCAGGGAAAAAATTTTGGAGAGCTGTGTGGAACACTTGCAGGCGAAGGTTCCATTGGCTTAGCTCAAAGTTTTCTTTGGCTTGCAGATAGGCGCTTTCATCAATATCTATTGCATCTATCAATGCGTTGGTGTTGCGTTGTGCCATCATTAAAGCAATTACCCCTGTTCCTGTGCCGATGTCGAGAATAGTTTCTGCACCGTTTACTTCTGCCCAGGCGCCCAGCAACACACCATCGGTGTTTACTTTCATGGCGACTTTGCCGTGGTTGACATTGAATTGCTTGAAGCGGAAAACTTCAGTGTCGTTCTTTCGAATCATCGGGCGATGATAACTAATGATGCTTGTATTGTTATTGTGGAAAGGGTTAGTGGGGTTTGGGACTTCGAAAAACTGGCGCTAAAAAAATGACATTTCTGTGACAATTTTACCAGGTATAAGTCGCGATCTTCTATTTATTTTGCCTTGGCAGTTATCTAAACACTGTGAAAACGTTATGGCAAAAAGGAAAGGAGTTTCTTCAAAAACGGGAAAGGCTGTAAAGGGGAAGAAAAAAGCAAGCGCCCGCGTTGGGATGCTTGAGAGGAAGGGGAATGAACCCTTTAAAGTTGTGACTGTTGAAAAGGGGGAGATTATACTGGATGATTCGCGACTGGAAACCGTCTTTTATAAGAATTTTGGCACGCCCCGAAAACCGCTTACGAGGATAAGGCTTGGTGCTTATAAGCCCGGTGAAGTTGAAGAAGTGCTTCATGTATTGGAAGGCCCGCGCAAGTTCAGCCGCAGGCTTGATGAATTATGGGTTCCTGCAAAGCCACCAAAGCAAAAACTGCTGAAGCGCACTTTTAAGAATGAAGAAACGCATCAAAAAGAAATTAAGAATGCGGCTAAAGCATTTATTAAAAAATACCGGTTTACACCCAATATTATCCGGTTCAATTTGAGCATGTGGGAAAAAATGATCAAGGAAATGGATAAGGAATCGCAGCGGCTTAAGAAAAAAAATCTGGAGGACCTGGTACCTGCTTTACAAGGTGCCAATTTAGATGATAGCAGTACCTATTGGTTTCAAAACCCGGATGGCAGTACCCTGCTTTTGGCTATTAATTCCGCGCTTAAAAAAAATGAGTTTGAACTTCTGTTTCAGCCCATGGGCCGTTTAATGCGACCGGGGGAGAATTGATTTTTTTTAGCGTGTGTGCGGGCTGAGACTGTTATACTAAGTTTAAGGGTGCTGAAAGAACAAGGAGGGAGGGGTCGGATAGTGACCTCTAAGAAAAACAGGGAATACGAGAGACTTCTTTGTATGAAAATTTCTCAGTCAACTTTCGGAAGACTGCGAAGAACAGTGGGCAAACACGGACTAAGAAGTTGGAAACTTCCTGTTTTATTGAATACTTTGAAGTAACGCTTCGCTTAACACTTCGAAGAACGGGCAAGGATTATGAAGCAATAGACAAATTAAAACAACAGAACTATGAAAGATGAAGAAAAATCTCCCCCATCAAAAAATGCACGCGAGGTATTATCGCCTGAAAACTTCGACCGCATGCAGGCGGTGATAGGCCCTGCAAT
>JAZKEP010000223.1:0-10985 GCA_040387015.1 Bacteroidota bacterium | reverse complement strand
GAAACCTCCCGATGGCATTCGTAAAATTACGAATAGGGTCGGGAAACCTCCCGATAGCATTCGTAAAATTACGAACAGGGTCGGGAAACCTCCCGATGGCATTCGTAAAATTACGAACAGGGTCGGGAAACCTCCCGATAGCATTCGTAAAATTACGAATAGGGTCGGGAGACTTCCCGGTAGGGCATGTAAACTTACAGATTAGACTTTCTCTTTTTCCCGCTGATGCAGGAAATGGCTTATCACCATTCTTATATCGTTGTAGTCATACTTCTCACCAAATTTAGCGCGCACTGCATTGGCTTCGAGCGTTTTGTTATCATGAAGGAATGCTTGTATAGGATTAATTATTTCAGGCGACAACACTTCATATATATTGATTTCACCACTGCCAATCCATTTTGCAAAATGACTTTTGATGGTGCCGGCAGTTAGACTCCTTATCTCAGAAATCTCTTCGATGGTTTTGCCCTGTTTATATAAATCGAGCGTGTCTTTGAAGGTGCCGCCCTTTTCCTTTTTACCGGAAGTAACCGAACTCACCACCGTTTTCAGTTTATCCTTGGTGAACTTTACTTCTCCAGAATAGATTTTCTCATCCATAAAGCCGGCATTGTAAAGCTGGTTCACCTTTGCCCAGAAATTCTCCTGCACATACTGCACTTGTTGCACATACCGCTTCACTTTGCTTTTGTATGCCATTTCTGTTATGTGCCCGTGCATTGGAGTAATCAGCAGATTAAAAATATTCTCCGTGAAGTACTCAATGGCCTTTGAACAACGCTCTTTGATGGCTGCCATATTCTGTTTATCGCTATTGAAATCAGCAAGCAACCGCTCTAACTGAGGTTCAAATTTTCCTGACGTTGTAACGATGCTTTCAATATGGCGGATAATACTTTCGAAAAGTTCTAAAGCTTTTTCTTTTTCCGCAAAATCCTTTTCAAGGAGCAAGTCTTTCCAATCTGCTACGCGCTCGCGCAGTTTATTAAAGTCGAAGAGCCGTTTCAATTGCAAATTGGCATACTCAACTTTCGCATGCTCTAAAATTCCTTCCAACTCAATTTCATTATGATGCGCTTCGCTGAACTCGGTAATCTTTATATCGCCATGCAGCGAATTTTGGTTGATGAGTGAATGCAGCACAATCCCATCCAGCGTTCGGCAACGCGAAAGCGCCACATATACCTGCCCTGCAGCAAAAGAATTTCCGGCATCAATAATTACTTTATCAAATGTTAAGCCCTGGCTTTTGTGAATGGTAATTGCCCATGCTAACCGCAGAGGATACTGACTGAAAGTGCCCGTTACATTCTTATCAATCTTATCCTTTGCCTCATCAACGGTGTAAGAAATATTTTCCCAGATTTCTTTTTTCAGTATATAATCTTCGTTGTTGCTATGAAAGGTAACCGTTATGTTCTCGGTGTCAACCTTTTTAACCGTTGCCAGTTTACCGTTGAAATACTTTCCTTCCGCAGCATCATTGCGGGTAAACATCACTTGTGCGCCTTCTTTCACCTGTAAATACCTCTCGCAGGGATAAATGTGCTCAGGGAAATCACCGCCAATCTCTGCTTCAAAAGCATAAGCTCTTCCATCCAGCTTTTGCAACTCGCTTGAGTTAACTGCGTTTACTTTAATGTTGTGTGTAGATAATAGAATGTATCCCGGCTCTGTAGGTCTAAACCCCGGATTATATCTTTCTTTCAGTTTATCATAATCATCTTCATCTAATTCCTGATGCCGGATATTATTAAGCAATCGTAAAAAACGTTCATCGCTTTGGCGGTAAATTTTCTTCAGCTCAATTTCAGCTGCATCTAATTGTTTCCAAACTACAGAATCAAAAAAATAAGGACTGTTGTAATAATCTTTAAGAATCTTCCACTCGGGTTCTTTAACTACCGGAGGCAATTGATGCATATCGCCAATCAGCATCACCTGCACACCGCCAAAGGGTTTTTGATTTCTGCGCACCGTGCGCATCACAAAATCTATTGCATCCAGAATATCTGCCCGCACCATACTCACTTCATCCACAATCAGCAGTTCCATTTCCTGAATCACTTTCCGTTTCTCTTTCCTAAACTGCATGTGCTCCGTCAATGCCCTCCGATTAGTCACCAGGTTCAAATCAACACGGTCGCTGTTAGGAATAAAAGAAGTAAGCGGAAGGTTAAACTGTGAGTGAATCGTAACGCCTCCTGCATTGATAGCCGCCACCCCTGTAGGAGCCACAATCACAAAATTCTTTACGGTCTTGCGCGCAATGCTTTTCAGTAAGGTTGTCTTGCCTGTTCCTGCTTTTCCCGTAAGGAAAAAAGATTTAGCAGTATAAAGCGCAAACTGCTCAGCAAGTTCAAGTTCAAAATTCTGCATTGTTGCAAATATAGACTAGCAGATTAAAATCCTTCCTCATTCATTGCCGTTGGCTTTAGCCAACGGAAAACAATATGTTTGCCCCTTCAATGAACCTCTCCGAAAACATCCGTCTCGCCCTCCGAACCATTCGTGCCAACATTCTGCGCACCATCCTTACGCTTTCAATCATCATGTTCGGTATCACGGCACTCATCGGTATTCTCACAGCCACCGAAGGCATCCGCACCAAAATGCTTACAAGTTTCAGCGAAATGGGCTCTAACACTTTCGGCATTAAAAACGAAGGCATCGTTCGCAGAAGCGGAGGCCCTCGCAGAAGGCGCAAAGCCGAAAACCCTTCCATCACCCTGCAGCAGGCCAACGAATTCAAAAAACATTACCACTTTCCGGCAGTACTCTCCATCTCCGAAATGGCCAACGAAATTGCCATTGTAAAACACCAATCAAAAAAGACCAACCCAAACGTAAAAGTGTTTGCCGTAGATGAAAACTACCTCAAAGTAAGCGGACAAACCATTGCACAGGGGCGCAACTTTTCAAAAACCGAAATCGAAAATGGCAGCAATGTTATTCTGCTCGGCAAAGATGTAGTAACCAAAATTTTTGAACCTTACGATACCGTTATCGGAAAGTCAGTTACCATCGGCAGCAAAAAATTTAAAGTCACCGGCATTCTTGCCTCCAAAGGCGCCAGCCAGGTTTCTACCGATAACCAGGCTATGATACCCGTGCTTAATGCCCGCTACAGTTTCCCCGATAATGCTGTTTCTTACATCATCAATGTAATGGTTGGCAACCCCGAAGAACTCGACCTTGCCATTGACGAAGCTATTGGAGTGCTGCGCACTATACGCCACATGCGGCTGGGCGATGAAAACGATTTCGAAATTGCCAAAAGCGAACGCCTGGCCGACCAGATTCTCGGGCAGCTCAAATACGTAAAAATTGCCACCATAGTCATCGGCATCCTCACCCTCATAGGCGCGGGCATCGGCCTCATGAACATCATGCTCGTAAGCGTCAACGAGCGCACCCGCGAAATAGGAATAAGCAAAGCCATAGGCGCCACCAAGCGTGTCATCCGCATCCAGTTTCTTACCGAGGCCATTGTCATTTGCCAGATAGGCGGCATTGCCGGCATCATCCTGGGCATTGCCATGGGCAACCTCGTAGGCATCTTCCTCAAAACCGGCTTCATCTTTCCTTATGTATGGGTTCTCAGCGGATGGGCCTTCACCTTCATTGTGGGCCTGGCTGCTGGCATCTACCCCGCCATACGCGCCTCCGAACTCGATCCTGTCGAGGCCCTGAGGTATGAATAATTATATTCTGTTCTCTCCTGGCGGAGGTGGCTTCCAATGCGGTAGCAGCGGAAGTCGGTGGTGGTTGTATTTATAGCGCGCCCCCGATTGCTCCGCGCAAATCCTCTGCTATCGGGGTCAGGCTGTTCGCTCCAACTCCTCGCATTTTTTGTTTGCATGCACAGCCATTCAAAGCACAAACAAAAAAATGCTGCGGGGTTTACACTTCCATCCTTCGAGCAAATACAAACAGCCACACTCACTTTCTCATTCCCTTTTGCAATTTGCCCCATAGGAGCATTCAGTTTGTAGAAAACGAATAATCCCGCCCCTTCTACGCACCATCGATGCCGCCTCTTTGTATTTTGACTCCTCCCTACCAAAAATAGATAGGGAGGGGGTGGGTACTACCGGAGGTAAATTTTACTACGTCCCTGAGAGTTTTCCGTTTTAACTTGAACTATATATATACCCTTTGACAAATTACTTGGAAGGTAAACTTCAGTCGTGTTTATTTTATCCAACTCAAATACCAATCTGCCCGAAACATCATATAGCGTCAATGTACCCATTGGCTGTTTACTATAATTTATATGAACAATATTTTCCTCACTGCTCTCATTATAATAGTGGAAAACCGAAACGACATCAGGCGTCTTTTCTTGAATTGAAACAGTATTTAGCTGTATAACATTCGACAAAGAAGAGCTGTAATCAAGATTCTTAGCAGTTGGAACACAGCCATTCGGGTTAACAACTTCAATTTGATAGAAAAGAGGTGGTGCCGGAGGTGTTAAGTCTGTATAGGAAAAGGTAGCGGAAGAAACAGAGGCAATTTGCTGCAAATTACCTGAAGATGAACCTCGATAGATATTAAAAGAAGGATAGCTAAATCCTACGTACGCGTTCCAAATTAGATTAACTTCATTATTAATTCCAACATTCGAAGTCAAATGAATAGTCTGGTGAGCCGCACTATATGAAGATTCACCGCAGCCATCTACTGTGGTCATAACATATCTGTTACTTTGTTGCTGCGGATTCGATTGGCCATCTTCATAGGTGCTCAAATTTCCAAAAACCTGTTTTCTGATTAACTGATACGTATTGGCAATATTTGTTTCCCTGTAAACTTTAAATGAATCAATCCCAAAACCTCCGCTTTTTTCCCATATAAGAACATTCTTACCTGATATTGGGTCAACAGAAACTATACATAACTCTTGTCCGCTGAAAGAAGCATTTGTATTTACACTTTGGTTATCGGTATAGGTGCAGCCATCAACTCCCAAAACCGTTACAGTATAATTCCCTGTTTGAGAAACGGTGATAGTCTGCATGGATGAGCTATTATTCCAGATATAAGATGTAAAACCGCTACCGGCATTTAAAGTCACACTTCCGCCATTGCAAAAGGTAGTAGGGCCACTGGCTGTAATTTGATAGTTGGAAATAGAAGGCGTATTTACAGTAACTACTTCACTGTCTGCAAAAGTACACCCGGCAGTATTTGTCACGGTTACAAAATAGGTTCCCGATTGATTAACAACTAGGGTAGATCCGCTTGAATTATTACTCCAATGATAATTAAGATATCCCGAGCCTGCATTTAATGTAACGCTTCCCCCTTGGCAAAATGTAACCGGACCATTGGCACTTATCTGAAAACTACTGCCTGCAACCGTATAAGAAATAGCATCTGTTGCAGTATTGTTGTTTGCATCTGTAATTGTAACCGTAAAAGTAGAGTTCTGTGTTATAGTTGCGGTTGGATTTTGGCAATTACTACAGCTGAGAGAATTCCCTGTTGAACTCCATGAAAATGTATACGGTTGTGTCCCTCCGCTAATTGTTGGAGAGAGTGTTACACTTGCATTGTTACAAACGGTTTGATTTGAACCTAAGTTCACTGACACAGCACCGCTGCAATTAGCTCCGGTTCCATAAGCTTGAAATGCTGGAGTAGAATTGTTGCTTTGCCCGGTTGTATCAACAGCAATATCTGCATCTCCATTATTTTTCACTCTTACATAGTAATACAAACCCATTGCTGCTGCACTTATCTTATTTAGAGTGAACCCTACATTTGCAGTGACAATAATTCTTAATCTGTACTGCCCGGGCACTGCACACGTAAGTCCTGAAATTGTTATACAACCGTCCTCCTGATTTCCATAAGTATTATTTGTTTTATTGGTAGCCCAGCATAAACCAGCTGGTAAGTTTTGGATAGAATCAATTTTTAAACTTTGAAAAGTAAGTTTCTGCCCTGCAAAAATAATTGTATCCCAATTCTTAAACTGTATAACAGTACTGGCAACTACACCATTAGTAAATGGGGTAAGATTATCCGAAGCAGGTGAAAGCCCCGGTTGTGTCATCAGCCCGGTTGGTGTGCAAACGGATGGGCCTGAAAGACCGCAATACTGTGCATTGATTAATTGGGTGGTAAAAATGCCGATAAAAATAAGGCTGAATGTTTTTAATGTTTTCATAATCTTGGTTTTAGTAAATCAAAAGTAGATATATCAAAAATTAGAAGTGTCACAGGAATGTAATATTTCAGTTAAAACAGAAAATAATTTCAGGCCACTGAAAATACAATTATAGTTAGCTATAACTCGCTATATATAGAATATTCATAAGCAATCATCATCTTACCAAGAGCTTCTCCGTTGCTGAATCCATTTTCTCCGTTGCCAAAAGCATTTTCTCCGTTCCTGAATTGGTTTTCTCCGTTGCTATTTTAACATTCTTCGTTGCTGAATTCATTTTCTCCTCTGACAAAACCGTTTTCTCCTTTGCCAAAACCATTTTCTCCCCTCCCATCCATCCTTCTTGTCCATAAAAAAAGCGCAACTCCTTTCAGAATTGCGCTCTTATATTTTCTACTTAAAACTTCGCCTTCAATATTTAACCATCCTACGGTCTAAAATCCGGGTCCGCCACCCTCCGCTTCTTCACCCTTTCATAAAGCATCGAAATAGGATTGCTAAACTTCGCTTTCGGTGAAACGGTACCGTATTTAGGCGGGGCAATACCCGCCACATCCACCTTATTCACCCCCTTCGCATCCAAAAAAGCATCCACAAACTCCTCCTTATTTTTAAAAGGATAAATCGTTACATCCTTAAGCTTTATAAAATCATGTATCAGCTGAATTTCAAGTGTATAATACCCTGTTGAATCCAGATCATACACATGAATAACCTTGGGCAGATAACCGGTAGAAGAAAACCGGAGCGTGTCGCTTTTGTAAACATAAAAAGTAAAATTCCCTTCATTATCACAGGTCAGTCCCTTACCGTTGCCATTCACCCGTATATTAGCCGAAGGAATAGCCGTTTTACTTTGCAGCTCAACCACCTTCCCTTTTATCAGAAACTTATCCTTCTGAAAATCAAAATTGAGTTGAGCAAAGCAAATAACCGATAACAGACAACAGACAACAGTAAATACAAATATTTTTGTATTTACCCCGCTATTAATCTCCCTCGTCAGTAACATCTGCTTGCGCTTAATTTGATTTTTCCCAAAAATAAAATCCCTGCCGCAATAAACGACAGGGATTTACTCTTGTTGTGATTCTTTTAGTTTTTATTCCGCTACCACTTCGAACGTTACCGTTACTTTATTGCTCGAGCCCAAACCAACTTCGGCAGTATAAGTACCCAGAGCTTTCACTTCACCTTCAGTGATAGTAATCTTTCTGCGGTCAACCTCTACCTGCAATTGATTCTTAATTCCCTCTGCAATATGATAAGCCGAAACACTTCCGAAAATCTTTCCGGTAGTTCCCACCTTCGCACCAATCTTAACCGGTGCCGATTGAAGACGGGCAGAAATTTCATTGAACTGAGAAAGCAATTTTGCTTCGCGCTTTTCTATTCCCTTAGCTCTTTGAGCAAGCATAGCTGTAGAGCCGGCATTTTTTATAACTGCCAACCCTTGAGGTATCAGATAGTTCAATCCAAAACCCGGACGAACATTCACTACGTCATCAGCGAAGCCAAGCTTTTCTACATCCTTTATTAATATTAGTTCCATTGTTTTTCGATTTAAAATTCAATCATTAATTATTTCAAAAGATCGGCTACATAAGGCAGCAACGACAAGTGACGGGCACGCTTAATAGCCTGACCAATCTTACGCTGATATTTCAGCGAGTTACCGCTCAATCTGCGTGGAAGAATTTTTCCCTGCTCGTTGATGAACGTCAGCAAATACTCAGGATCTTTATAATCAATATACTTAATACCGTTCTTTTTAAAGCGGCAGTATTTCTTTTTAATCAAACCAATCTTATTGGCTGTTAAATACTTTATTTTATCGTTCTTAGGTGCGCTCATGATGTTACAGCCTCCTGCGCTGTTGGATTAACTTTCTTATTTCTTCCTACTAAACCTGCACGCTTGTCGTTGTTATACTTCAAGGCATACTTGTCAAGCTTCACCGTTAAATAACGAAGCACATTTTCATCGCGTCTGAAAGCAACTTCTAATGCGTCCACCGCCTTACCATCGGATTTAAATTCAACCACGTGGTAAATACCGGTGGTTTTCTTGTTAATGGGGTAACGTAAATTCCTAAGTCCCCAGGCCTCCTGGTGAACTATCTCAGCTCCCTTGGACTTCAGAAGATCAAGATAATTATTGATCGTCTTTTTGGTATCGTCTTCCGACAATACAGGAGTGAGAATAAATACTGTTTCGTACTGTGTCAGCATGTTTCTCTGCTTTTAGGTTAAAAAATTTGGACGGCAAAGATATACCGATAGGTGGAATTTCCAAATAGAAATATACAGGCCACTGGCAGGCCTTCTGACCTCTATTCAACCGAGATATAAGGCTCTAATTTCTGATAAAAACTATCACTAATTACCGGAATCTTCTTTAAACCCTCAACGCTGGCAAAATTGCCGTGTTGCTTCCTGTAAGCATCAATCACCTTTGCATAGGTATAATTGATGTAAGGATGTTTGCGCATGGTTTCAAAATCAGATGAATTGACATTCATTTTACGAACCGAAACATCATTTACAAGAAACCGGTCTTTTAAAGACTGATAAGTGCTGTCAGGCATTCCCCATACTTCCTTAATTTGTTCTTTTGAAACAAACCCTCCCAAACGCTCCCGGTATCTGATGATACGGCTTGCGATTGCCGGGCCAATTCCTCTTTGCCTCTCAAACAAAGATGAATCTGCTGTATTAATATCCAACACAAATTTTTCTTTAGGTCTTTCGGCATATATGGTTTTAGAAAATGTCTTCTTCGGGAAATCGTTTGGATCAATTTTTATGTACGGGGCTAAGCGATTATAATTTTCCACTCCAACCACATAAACCTCTTTCAAATCCTCTGGCTTATAAAATTTCCAACCTTTTGATTTTGCTCTTTCAATGCTCTCCGCCTGCTTTTCACTAAAGCCGAGTTTTATCCATTCCTCCACCCCTATCTTATTCGGATCAAAATCAAAGTATTCAATTTCTCTCTTTTCCTTCTTTTTAAAATGAGAACTCAACTGAACATTCGCATAAGGATTAAAAGCTTCTTCCAGTGTATCGGCTAAGCTCAATTGTTTCTTCTCATTATATTCTTTGATAAAAGCATTTATCTCATTTTCATATTGAGTATTGTCAAAATGCTGCGGAGGATTGAAATAGGTATACACGTTGGGAAGAATGAAAGCAGCAATGGAAAGAAAAATAAGGAAAAGAATTCCGTTTTTCTCACTCTTAGTAAATGTGAAATATTGTTCCAACCATTTCCACATATACTAAAAATAAAAAAGTCCGCTCAAATGAGCGGACTTTGTATTTTAAGTCCCTGTGGGGATTATAGTATACTAGTTGGTTCTTTCCTCGAGAGTCTTCAGCAAGCCTGCAATTTTCTGAGCCGAAGAACCCTGTAATGCGCTGATAACGTTTTTTGCCGGAGACTGGAGCAATCCGATAATTTCTCCAATCAATTCCTTCTTGCTCTTCAGTTTTGCAAGAACTTCAATTTGGTTGTCGCCAACAAATACAGAAGAATCTATGTAAGCGCCTTTCAATAGAGGTCTTTCATTGGTCTTTCTGAATTCTTTCAGAAGTTTTGCCGGAGCTGCACCATCGGCTGAATACATCACACCGGTTGGTCCGTGAAGAAGTGGATAAACTGCTTCGTAATCGCCACCTACTTCCTCCAATGCTTTTCTGATAAGCGTGTTCTTTGAAACACGATATTCAATACCTGCATTAAAGCAAAGTCTTCTGAATTTGTTGATTTTTTCTACTGATAAAGTAGAAGAATCCGTAATGTAGAAGTATGTTGTGTTGCTGAATTTTTCTTTCAGATCAGCTATTTCTTTATTTTTTTGATTCTTTTCCATGATTTCTCTTGTTTGAAGATGATGAATTATAGACCGTCCACTGATTTGTAATCAACATTTATTCCCGGGCTCATAGTGGAAGCCATGCTGATACCCATGAAATAAATTCCTTTGGCAGTTGCAGGTTTTAATCTTGCCAATGTTTGAAGAACGGCTGAAGCATTTTCGTTAATCTGAGCAGGACTGAACGATACACGACCTACTGAAGTATGAACGATTCCGAATTTATCTACTTTGAATGCAATCTTTCCTTTCTTAACTTCTTCTACTGCTTTACCAATTTCAGGCGTTACCGTTCCTGACTTAGGATTTGGCATTAAGTTACGTGGACCTAACACCTTACCAATTTTCGCGATTTTCGCCATCACGTTAGGGGAAGCAATTACCACGTCAAATTCCATCCATCCACCTTCAATTTTTGTAACGAATTCTTCCAGACCTACATAATCAGCGCCTGATTTTCTCGCTTCTTCTTCCTTATCGGCAGTGGTAAGAACCAGCACACGCTTGGTTTTACCCGTTCCGTGTGGAAGGGCAGCAGTTCCTCTGATAGCCTGGTCAGCTTTCTTCGGGTCAATTCCTAACTGAATGTGTAAATCAACCGCTGCATCGAATTTGCAAGTGGTTACTTCCTTCACAATTTTGGAAGCTTCTGCTAATGTGTAGAGCTTATTTGCATCTACTTTGCCGGCTACGGCTTTTCTCTTTTTTGTAAGTTTCATTGGTTTTTGTTTTTGAGGTCAAGCGGGACCATGAGACCCTCCCTCGTTATAAAAATAGTTCGCGGTTAACAGTTCACGGTAATTGTATTTGGCTGCTTTGTATTTACTACCACCGTCAATTGCCAACTGTTTTAGTATCCTTCTACGTTAAAGCCTGCGCTTTTAGCTGAACCTGCAACCATGCTCATTGCTGATTCAATAGTGA
>JAZKEP010000222.1:5059-15483 GCA_040387015.1 Bacteroidota bacterium | reverse complement strand
AGGAAGGATTAGAAGGCGAATTGAAAGACCTTATTAAGCAGCAGGAAAAAGAGGGAAAAAAGATAAGTGAAAACCAACGTTCTATTCAACGCGCTAACGATGATATTGCAACAACGAATGGAGATATACAGACCAAAGCCTATCAGATTAGTGACTCTAAGAGAATGGTAGATAAAACAGCTTCGGATGAAAATGCGAACAAGGGAGCGAAGAAAACATTGAAGGACTTGGAAAATGCGAAGAAGAAGTTGCAAAAAGATAATGAAAGCAACAGCAAGAGTATTGACAACTGGAATAAAGATATAAGAGAATTGGAAAGAAGCATCACCGATTTGAAACAACAGCAGGAAACAAAGGCTTCGGATATTACAAAGCAAAAAGAGAAGGTAAGCGAAGTGCAGAATAAATTAGGTGGCATAAATTAGCGACATCTGCAAAGGTTCTCCCACAATAAGCAGAGCGCAGTTTTTTTAAAAGAAACTGCGCTCTGTTTTTTATGGTGCAGAAATTATTTTCTTTGTGACATATACTAAGCAATGAAGGGAATTTTACTTGCCGGAGGTTCCGGCACTCGACTTTATCCTATAACTTACGCCATCAGTAAGCAAATCATGCCTATCTACGATAAGCCAATGATTTACTATCCACTTTCTGTTTTAATGAAAGCGGGCATCAAGGAGATTCTTATAATCTCCACCCCTACGGATTTACCCAACTTTGAACGTTTACTTGGTGATGGAAAAAAATTCGGTTGCAGTTTTTCTTATAAAGTTCAGGAAGTTCCTAATGGGCTTGCACAGGCTTTCGTATTGGGTGCCGAGTTTATCGGTAAAGAGAAGGCAGCTCTTATTCTTGGCGACAATATCTTTTATGGCAGTGGGCTAGATCAGCTTTTGAAATCAAATGCCGACCCTGATGGAGGTGTGGTGTTTGCTTATCATGTTTCTGACCCTGAGCGATACGGAGTAGTTGAATTCGATAAAAAGGGAATTGCAATTTCTATTGAGGAGAAACCAAAAGAACCCAAATCTAATTTTGCGGTTCCAGGGCTTTACTTCTATGATAATAACGTGGTAGAAATAGCTCAGAAACTTAAACCAAGTGCACGTGGAGAGTACGAAATTACCGATGTGAATAAGGAGTATCTGCAACAAGGAAAACTGCATGTAGGAATATTAGATCGCGGAACTGCTTGGTTAGATACCGGTACTTTCGATTCGCTGATGCAGGCATCACAGTTTGTGCAGGTGATTGAGCAAAGGCAAGGATTAAAAGTTGGTTGTATTGAGGAAGAAGCCTGGCGACAGGGATTTATTTCAAAAGAACAGCTTAGGCAATTAGCTGAGCCACTAATGAAAAGTGGTTATGGGAAATATTTAATGGAATTGATTAGCTGAGCATGGAAAAAATAATCGGTTCTAGAACCAAAATTTTAGTGACGGGTGGTGCAGGATTTGTCGGCAGTACTATGATTGACAAATTACTTGAGAACCCGGACAACTTTGTAGTCATAGTTGATAATCTTTCAACCGGAAATATTCAGCGCTTACCACAAAAAAGCGAAAACGACAATTGGAAGTTTATCAAATGCAACTGCAATGACTACCGCGACATTGGCGCTGTGATGACTGCCTTCCGTTTCGATTATGTTTTTCACTATGCCGCAGTTGTCGGAGTAAAAAGAACTTTAGATAACCCTGCGTCTGTGCTTAACGATATTCAGGGTATCCGTTATATTCTTGAGTTGAGCAAAAATACCGGAGTAAAAAGAGTTTTCTATTCTTCATCATCCGAAGTTTACGGAGAACCTTTCGAGCATCCACAAAATGAGATGACAACTCCTCTTAATTCGCGACTGCCTTACGCGGTGGTTAAAAATGTTGGTGAAGCCTTTCTTCGTTCTTTCAAACAAGAATACGACCTTGACTATACCATCTTCCGCTTTTTCAATACTTACGGACCTAAGCAGAGCAGCGATTTTGTAATGACGCGTTTTATTCAGGCGGCTGTTAAAGGGAAAAATATTACAATTTATGGCGATGGCTCTCAGACAAGAACCTTCTGCTACCGTGATGATAATGTTGATGCTTGTGCAAAAATTCTTTATGATAACGAGTATATAAATGATACTGTAAACATCGGAAGCGACTACGAAGTAAAAATTCTTGATTTGGCTAAACTGATTTTAAAACTCACCAACTCTAAATCCGAAATTGTTCATCTCCAGCCTTTAGTCGAAGGAGATATGACGAGACGAAAACCCGATATCACCAAAATGAAAAGACTTTTAAATCGTCCCCTGATTGATTTAGAGGAGGGGATTAAGAAAACCATTGAGAGCGGACAATACAACTTCTAATTAATGGCTAAAATTCTCGTTACCGGAGGTTGTGGCTACATAGGCTCGCATACTATTGTTGACTTACTGAACAATGGATTTGAGGTAGTTAGCATTGATAACAACAGCCGCTCCAATGCTTCTACCACTCACCTTATTTTTAGCATTACAGGAAAACAAATTAAAAACTACGACATTGACCTCTGTGATAAAGAGGCAACAAAAAAAGTGTTTGAAGGAGAAGGGAAGATAGATGGTATTATTCATTTCGCAGCTCTAAAATCAGTCCCTGAATCAGTACAAAACCCACTGCTTTACTATAAAAACAATCTCAACTCGCTGCTTAACCTGCTTGAACTTACTTCGGAGTTCAATGTTGAGAATTTTGTCTTTTCATCCTCTTGTTCTGTCTATGGTAATACAACTCAACTTCCGGTCACAGAAGAAACCCCTTTTGGAGTAGCGGAATCTCCATACGCCAGAACGAAACAATTAGGGGAAGACATTATCTGTGACTTTTCGAAAATTGCAAAAGCAAAATTTATTCTCCTGCGCTACTTTAATCCGGTAGGTGCACATGAAAGCGGCAAGATGGGGGAGGACTCAACGGACTTAATCACCGCTGTAGTTCCGCGAATTACCGGAACAGCTATTGGGAAGTTTGAAGAGTTTATTGTTTTTGGAAGTGATTATGATACCCGCGATGGTTCCTGCATCCGCGATTACATTCATGTGATGGATATTGCAAATGCACATACAAAGGCCATTCAATATTTAAACGCAAACTGGTCTGCCTTATCTCAAACTGAAGTATTCAATCTGGGTACAGGAAACGGTGTAACGGTTCTTGAAGCTATTCAATCATTCGAAAAAGTAGCCGGCAAAAAGCTTAACTACAAAATGGGCGCGCGAAGAGAAGGGGATGTAGTTTCTATTTATGCTAATAATAACAAAGCACGAACCCTTTTAGGCTGGGAAATAAAACGCGACCTTGACACAATGATGCGTACCGCTTGGACATGGGAACAATCAGTGGCAGGAAAAAGTTAGTGATGATTACTTTTTCCTCGCAGTGTTCAAGACCTTTTCATAAACATCAATCCATTCTTTCGGAGTCATTTTTGATGCAAGCTCACCTATCAGTTCATACGGAATCTGATCAACTTTTTTGAATCGAATACAACTCTTGCCCATATCTAATTTTGCTTTGGAATATTTGGGATATTCCTGCGTAAACCAGTCCAGCAATTTTTTATCGGAGTAAATACCCATGTGATACACCGCAATAAAATTTTTCTGCGAAGCAATGCTTATAAACGGAAGAGCTATTTTTGGATCGCAATGATAGCCTTTCGGATAAAGTGAATGAGGCACAACATAGCCTAACATGCCGTAGCTCATTACTTCAGCAAAACCTTTGGGAATATTTTTGAGAATTACTTTTCGTAATTCATTCATTGCTTCTTTCCGATCATCCGGCAGAGTGTCGAAATACTCCTGAGGTGTTTTGGCTTTCGATTGCATGGGTAAACTTTATAAATCTGATTTGAAAATAACAAGTGTCATTTTTTTCACCTTCTACATAAATTTCTTCATCCAGTAATGGGTGGCTGCAATGCGCCAAACAATTTTGGCGTTGCCCGCATCTCCTGCTTTATACTTTTCTACTTCCTTTTTCGCTGTCTCAATATTCATAAAAGAAAGCAGGGAGTAATCAATATCAAGCAAAAATTTTAGTGGGCCATTCAGCCATAAAACTTCTCCCGGGGTTACAAAACCCTTTTTGTCCTTGCGTTCATAAATAGCTTTCGGAAGAACAGGTTTCAATGCTTCGCGCAGTATATATTTTGTTTCCGCTTTGGTATTGATTCGGTCTTCTGTGGCCAGTGAAAAAGCGAACTCCACCAATTTGTGGTTTAAGAATGGCACGCGTGATTCAAGAGAAAAAGCCATAGAGTTTCTATCCTCAAAGTGGAGCAATGTTGGCAGCGTATTACTCATCAACAGGTGATATAGAAAGTTGTTGAACTTATTTTCTGTTTTTGGTTCAAAATAAAGAGAAGTCGGTGCCTTGAAATACTTATCTCCCTTTCCAAATTCAAGATTGTAAATTTTACTCTCATCCGAAAAAATGGAAACGAAACTCTTGACAGCTATACCAAGCGCTTTTGAAAAATTGTAATTTTCTCTTTCAATGTGCGATGAAAAAGTTTTACAGGCCTTCCCAATTTGTAAAGTGCTGACCTGGCTGGCCAGCAAGCGATAAAATGAGTGAAGGTACCCTCCCAGATATTCATCCGCACCCTGCCCGTCCAGCACAACCGTTACTCCTTCACTTTTAGCAAGCTTCATTAAAAAGTATTGCGACAAATAAGAGGAACCAAAGAGCGGAACATCGGCATGATAAGCGGCTGTATGAAAATGCTCTTCAATATCATTGTTGTTGGGTGAAAAATAATGAGGCTGAATGTTCGGATATTTATTGACTACCTCCCGAACAAACGGCCGCTCATCCACTGCATTTTTCCCTTCATAAAAAATGGAAAACGATTTAATCTTTGATTCAGGCAATAAAGTTGAATACATGCTTGCAATGGCAGAACTATCAAGGCCACCGCTTAAACACATTCCATTTTGCACATCGCTTCTCGAATGGAACTGGATACTTTCTTTAAACAACCGGTAGAATTCTTCTTTCTTTTCCTCAAAACTCCCCGCTGTAACCCTGAGCGAAGTCGAAGGGTTGTCAAGGTTAACATCCCAATATTTTTCAATTCGTATATTGTTATGCTGCCAAACTAAGTTGTGTGCCGGCTCCAGGTTTTTTACATCCTTGTAAAACGTTTCATCCTTATAAACTGCCAACGCCAGAATGATGCCTATTTGAAGCTGTGATGTATTTGGCTCGTTATTGAAATCAGGAACCTGCTTCAACGCTTTGTACTCCGAAGCAAAATAAAAGTTGCTGTTCTTTTCGAAATAGTAAAATGGCTTTATACCAAAGCGGTCACGGGAACAGAATAGTTTTTGCTCCTTCCCATCCCACAGGGCAAACGCCCACATACCTATAAACCTTGTTACACATTGCTCCCCCCATTCCTTATACGCAGCACACATCACTTCCGTATCGCCTTGTGTGCGGAAGCGATATCCCTTCCCTTCTAATTCTTTTCGTATTTCAAGATAGTTGTAAACCTCCCCATTGAAAGCCATCATCACTCCTTCATACTCAAAGGGCTGATTGGCTTCATCCGAAAGGTCAATTATTTTTAAGCGGTTGTGGCCAAGGCTTACAGCATCTTTCGTCCACACCGAACTGTTCTCCGGTCCGCGGTGAACAATAGATCGCAGCATCTTAAAGGTAAGTTCCTTCTTAGCTTCTTCATTAAGTTGATGATTTATAAATCCGGCAATTCCACACATAAGAAGATGCGAATTTCAGCTATTTCAGGAACTAATACGAATGAATGAATGTCGCGAATATTAAAAAATGCAAATCATTTTGAGTAGGTAGGCAAGTCTTTAATTCTCCAGAGTGCCATCACCTTATCTTTGGTCTCTTTTAATTTTGAATCGGGAATGCTGTAAATCGGCTTTGGGAAATTGAATGGCGCTGCTTCCAGATTCAGAGGGCGCCAATCGCCTGTAATTATTTCCCTGTTCCAAGACCTTTCTGTATGAGTAGTGGTGAGCAGATATTTGCTGCCACTTTTTTTGATATTTGTAATAGCAGCAAACACTTTATCCTCGGCAAGGTGAACAAGACAATCGCGGCAGAAAATTAAATCTACTTCTGGTAAAAGATCAATGGTAATATCCAGTTTGGTGAATTGTATGCCGGGCTTTTGATACTTACGATTGTTTTCATCTGCCAACTCCTGCACAATGTCCGCCCCAATATAGTTTACATTACTCCGATTCACATCTTTCATCCAATAGAAATCTCCGCAGGGAATGTCTAGCATGCTCTTTAACCTATATTCCGAAAGCAATTCTGGAAGTCTAAGTGAAATATTCTCAGTTTCAGATTTACTCGAACCCACTCCGGAGACCGATTCATCATCACCCCAATATCTTCCTTTATATATTTCGCTGAACACCTCCCCGGTGGTTTTATTCTCAAACCGCTGTACCTTCGATTTGAAATACTTCCAGTGCAAAGCCTGAATAGGCAGCGGAACAAACTTTCTTAACTTTTTTCGGATGGAACTCATTTGAACAAACAGACTTTATACAAAAAGGTGAACGCGAATATAAAAAGTTGATACAGTTAGCTATTCTTATTCCGCCCGGCCAGGGAATACAACTCTTTCATGCTTTCGCGAACTTCAGTATTGCTGTATCGGGTCAGAATATTTTTTGAAATAGCTTTTGAGTCGTACGTTGAAAAAGTATCAATCATTTTTTTAATGGCCTGAGTCAGCTCCCAAGTATTTCCTTTCTCCACCAGTATTCCATTGGTTTCATTTACAAATTCTTCCGGTCCTCCGCATTTGGTAACTATCACTGGTAATCCATTGATGATAGCCTCTGCTGTGGCAATGCTGAATGTTTCAAAATTGCTGTTCAGGACAAAAAAATCATGCATCCGACAATACTCACTCACTTGCGCATTCGGAATGTTTCCGGTGAAAACAACATTTTTGTTGAGCAAGCCAAGTTCTGTAGCCTTTTGCTCCAGCCATTCCCGTTGCGGGCCATTACCCACAATTGTCACGCAAAAGGTTGGAAATTGTTTTACCGCTTCTGCTGTGGCATCTATCAGGCCCGAAATGTTTTTCTGATTATCATCCAGGTTGGCAACGCAGATTGCTTTTACAGGGCGATTTGTTTTTATTTTCTGCTCGGGTAGCTGGGAAGTAGGAATTAAAACATTACCCGTTATTATTATTTTTTTTTCATTCACCAATTCCTTTTCAATCAATATTTTTTTCAGAAACATCGAAATAGCAGAGACCCCTTTTGCTCTTTCGAAAGCTCTCCTTATAATAAACCGATGAACAAAAGAGAGTTTGTCATATCTGCCGTCATCATCCGAATAGCCCGTCCAGTGCTCGGTAATAAGTAAGGGAATCCGGTAAAGAGCACTGATGAAAAGCGCAAAAAATCCGGCAGGAAAAACAACATGATTATGAATGACAGACGGAAGCCCCTGTTTCTTTTTTATGATACAGAATCCTTTCCAGAAAGCATACATCTGTAAAAGCTGATTCATTATCCTGTTTCCCGATTCCCTGTAGTAAATAATAGTTTCATTAAAGGTAGGATGGCTCTGGACGGCTGTTTTAAACTTTTGCTTTTGTCCTTCAGGGGCTATGTAAGCGTACAACACCTCAACCTGTGTAAATTGCGCAATAAGCTGCACATGCTTAAAAACAAAAATGCCGCTTACCGGCAATTGCACTACCGGATACCACCCGGGAACTATCAAGGAATATTTTTTCAGCATTTTGATATTGCAAAGCGAATATGATTATTTGCAATCGAATCTAAAATCAGTTTTATCCGAATGGGAGTTGTTCAAAGACAGGGTATTAAAAATACCATAAGCTCCTATGCGGGAATTTTGATAGGTTTTATTTCCTTGTTGGTCATTCAGCCCCAGTTGATGAAGCCCGAAGAGATCGGGTTAGCACGTGTGTTGTTTGCGTTCAGTACGCTTATCTCTAGTTTTATCTCGTTAGGAGTGGCGAATATGACCATTAAGTATTTCCCAATCTTTAAAAATGAAAAAAACGGTCATCACGGGTTTTTAGGTTTTGTACTGTTGTTTCCAATTGTCGGATTTATTTTTTCTTCTATTGGTATAATTATTTTCAGAGAATTTATAATTGCACAGTATCGAAGGGAGTCCCCGATGTTTATTGATTATTTCAATTACATTTTTCCCTTCAGCATGTTTCTGGCTTTCGGAACCGTCATAACTACATACCTCATTTCTCTTTTTAAAACAACAGTTCCCTCATATTTAAGCGATGTATATACTCGATTGGCATATATCGCACTCATACTCGCTTATTATTTCCAATGGCTTTCACTGCCCCAGTTTATTGGCGGCTATGTAGCAGTTTATGCTGGGCAGTTGTTGTTGCTTATCATTTACCTACGTAGTGTAGACCGTCCTTCCTTGTCTATTAACTGGGATTTCTTGCGAAGCAAAAACGTGAAAGAGATGGTAAGCTTTGGAGTATTGCTTTCATTTACAGCTATTGCTGTGCTGGGACTAAAGTCCCTGGACGCCGTACTATTGGGAAAATTTTTACCACTAAGTTTTGTAGGTATTTATGCTGTTGCATCATTTATCCCAACAATAATCGAAGCACCTTACAATGCGCTTGACCGAATTGTTACAGCTAAGGTGGCACATTTTATTGCAGAAGGTAAAACGGAAAGCATTAAGGATGTTTATTATAAATCAGTGAAATATCTTTCAGTGATTGCAGGGCTTTTATTTGTAGGAGTTAATTGCAACATTGAATCACTACTCCGCCTAATAGGTAAAGATTATTCACAAGGAGTTCAAGTGGTATGGATTATCTCTGTTGGTTCTCTGATAAATATGATGGGCGGTGCAAACAATGGTATTGTTTTGTATTCGACCAAATATTGGATGGCAGCATGTATTTCGTTGGTGCTTGTAATGCTCAGCTTTGCACTAAATATGATACTTATTCCGCGGTTGGGTTTGCAGGGTGCGGCTATCTCTACTGCCTTGTCCTGGGGTGGCTATACATTGATACGAGTTTACTTAGTATATCGCAGATACGAGTTTCAACCGTATGGTTTAGCTACGATGAAAACACTTTTTATCATCCTTTTATGTATTGCTGTTAATTTCATAATACCGGATTTACAAAATGATGTAATGGACATTATAATGCGAAGCACAGTACTTGGTGGGAGTTATCTTTTGATGGTTTATTTGTTGAAAATAGTACCCGAGTTTCATCATTACCTACCATGGGAAAATAAATAGCTATTCACCTATGTAGAAAAAGTTGGTTTGGTCTGATCAAAAGATTAATAAGGAAATAACCATACCCTTCCGATAACTTTTAGCGCATGCTTCTTTGTTAGATTTATTACTGCTCTAAGTTAAAAAGGAACATACTTTTGGCTCCTCCTGACCAAAGCAGGTTTTCTAAATAATTTTACATTTGCTTATACTTAAATCATCATTTATGATAAGGTCAGCTATACTAAGTTTTTTTGTTTTCGCTTTCATATCTTCCTATTCCCAGGTTTTGTTTTGGGCAAATTTACCTGACTTCCCTGGAGGTCCACGTTATAGCGCCGAGTCATTTTCTGTTGGTGGTAAAGGGTACATGGGTTTAGGCCTTGATTCAAACTTCGTTTCCAGCACTGCATGGTATGAGTATAATCCTACAAGCAATTCGTGGATTCAAAAAGCACCGCTTCCGGCAGCAGGAAGGTGGGATGGTTTTAGTTTTGCAACAGACAGTTTCGGATATGTTATATCAGGCTCGACTAATAATGGTTATACTCCTCAGGTTTGGCAATATAATCCATACAATAATACTTGGACTCAAAAAAGTAACTTTCCGGGTTCTGCAAGGCAGGGATTAAGGGGTTTTGTAATAGGATCAAAGGCATTTATTGGTTGCGGCCGCGATGCAACCACTTTTGTTCTTGATGATTTTTATGAGTATGACATTGTAAACGATAGTTGGTCCCAGAAAGCAAATGTTCCCGGAGGAGGAAGGAATCATCCTACAAGTTTTGAAATAAATGGGAAAGGTTATTTAGGATTAGGTGATTCAACGGATGGATTGAATTACCATACCGATTTTTATGAATACAATTCTTCGAATGACACTTGGATTCAGAAGGCAGACTATTTGTACCGCGTTCAGGCAACAACTGTATACCATTCTGGCACAGCAGGCTATCTGCTGGGTGGTGTAAATTATAACTATCACGGTTTACGGCATAATCAATTCAATCTGCTTTATAAATATACTCCAACCAACAACACATGGACTTTTGATGCCACCTTTCCTGGCTTACCCAGGGGATTTGCAGGCGGATTTCAAATAGGTCAGGATCTCTACTATGGACTCGGTTG
>JAZKEP010000222.1:0-5049 GCA_040387015.1 Bacteroidota bacterium | reverse complement strand
TTGTCAAACTACTAGCGGTGATGATATTATTCCTGGCCATACTTCTTTCCAAAAGGATTTTTGGAAACTAGCCCAAGCTATAGATTCTTTGCCGGTATCCATAGGTAATCCCGGAAATGAACGGAGGGAGAGTGTCAAGGTGAAAATATTTCCTAACCCGAGCAGGGATCTTCTGAACATTTCTGACGAAGCCTTAAATGAAATCCAGCATATACGCATATTTGATGCAACGGGTAAACTGGTTGATGAAATTATTGTGTCAGACAAGAATCAGGCAATTGATATTTCTAAACTGAGTGCCGGAGTTTACTATGTTGATTTGATAACAAAGAACAGCGAAATATTCGGCAGTAGATTTATTAAGGAGTAGCAACCAACTCCAACTATAAAAACGCAAACGAAACGTGTCGAAACTATTTCATATAGCTTTTTTTAGGAAATTTGCAAAAAAAGCATACTACACATACGTCAAATGGGAAGAAGCTTACCTCAGTATGCTTTTGTCACCGGAACGCAAGGTTCTGGCAGGTATGTTTAAAGGTCTGCAATACCCGCAGTTTGAATCTTCTGGTAGCGGTTTATTTATAAAATTTATTGGTAGCTACGAAGATGAATTGCAGCCTTTTATCCAAAAGCTATCTGTAAACAACTATTCTGAGATAATAGATATAGGATGTGCGGAAGGTTATTATGCAGTGGGCTTAGCAAATATGTTTCCTCAAGCTAAAGTATATGCATACGATATTGATAAAGTGGCCCTCAACCGTTGTAGGCAAATGGCAACCCTCAATAAGGTCAATAGCAGAATTGAGCTAAGAGAAAAGTGTGATAAAATAGGATTACAAAATTTTCCTTTTACGGGTAATGGTCTTATAATTTGTGATTGCGAGGGATATGAAGATGAATTGTTCGATGAAGCAACAGCTAAGTCGCTCAAAAACTGTGATATAATTATAGAGTTGCACGACCATCTTGTACCTGATATAAAATTCAAAATTGAATCGGCATTTAAGAATACTCATAAAGTGGAGTTTGTTATTAGTCGTTTAAAATCAGTGAAGGACTACCCATTGTTTGCCCGACTTCCTTTGGAATACCGTCAGGACAAATATCTTTTCGAAAGAGGTACGCAAATGGAATGGGCTGTTATCACTTCGTATTGAAGTATCCTACTCCCTCCCCATTCCTCGTTCATTACACTCTCTCATTCATTCATAACTGTATCTCTTTAATTCAAAGACAACTCTCATCAATTCAAAATTAATTTCCATTCATTCAAAACGGCTTTTCATTCATACAAAAACACTTTTCCTCCATTCAAAATGAATTTTAATTCATTCAGTGTCAATTTTGCTTCGTTCGGAATCGTTTTTTATTAACTCAAAACGCATTCTTTTCAATTCAAAAGTTGCTTTCTCCGCTTTTTTCTCCCTTTCCCTTCCAAAACACGCGTTCTGCCCGCTTTCGCAATAACTCTTCCTTATTATTTATAGAGCAACCCCAATTCAATCAATTCAAAACAAACGTTAATTTAAAGTAACCTTTTATGTATTGTGCAGTCCATAACATCCTATAGTCAAACAAAAAAGTAAACGTTAAGGTGGCCGATATCAAAAGCAAGATTGTCATCGTCCACGGCTTCAATGTGCTGGCCGGCACTCCCTTAAAAGGTATAACTATAAATGTAAGTGTCGTCCGCGAAAGCATGGAGCGCATGCTTACAAACTGGCAAACGCCATCTTTTCATTTGCAGCAAATCAAACGCCCGAAAACAACGACCTCATGCAGCAGGCTAAACTCAGTAAGGGTTCGCTCGAACGCTTGAAAAAGGATAAATGTGCCGCTGAATGCGACCGCATTCGACAACTGGCTGCCGACAATGTTCATAACGCTTGTTGGCTTTGGTCCAGGCTTAAATTTTCTGGTAGCTCAAAACATTGGCATGCAATCCACGCACTTTAAACTAACTTTCACCAACCTCGAACCCTAGGCTATTTCTTATCATCCTTAACAAAAGCAGAACGTAGCAATTTAACTCTCTTATACATCGCAAACTTCTTGTGATATAGATAGGTTGTGTTTTTTAGATATTAAATTACCTTTGGAATCACTAAAACCATAACTTATGAAAAAACATTACCTCTCTACACTCGTTTTTCTTTTGCTTTCTTTTTTAGCACTTACTGCTCAAACTCCTTTCGCATGGTATCCACTTGATGGCAACGCAATTGATGTGTCAGGAGCTGCGCGCAACGGAACTATGTCGGGCTCACCCATCGCTACAGATAACCGATTGGGCGAGACTGATAAAGCTATCCTGTTTGATGGCACTACCGATTACATCACTTTGCCAAGTGCCTTTGATTTTCCTGAAAGAAGTGTCATGCTTTGGTTTAATGCTTCGCGAATTGGCAGTGCAAACGGATACAATAATATATTCTCTTCAGACGGTCCCCATCTCCAAAACGGGCTTACTAATCTTACCGTTTATACTGATAGTAGTTTGGGGAATACAATGACCCTAAGAACCGGAAATGCACTTTTGATAAGTCCGGTAGATACCGGAAGATGGTATCATATAGCCGTTACAAGAACTACTGCTTTTGCGAAGTTCTATATTAACGGAGTGCTGGTTCAAACAGTCGCCAGCCCGGGCAATTTAACTTCAAATAATGGAATTTTAACAACTGCCCTTATAGGTGCTGACCGCGGATACAACGCTAAGTTTTTCGGAAGCATTGATGATGTCAGAGTTTTTAACTCAGAACTGGACAGCACGGAAGTGTTAAGTGCTTTTAATTCAACAATTGACAGCTTTGTACAAATTACGGGAAGACTATACTTTGATGCCAACCAAAACCAGACCTATGATGCAGGAGAGCAGCCGGTTCGCAACCAAATAGTGAATGTTGGCAGTAATTATCTAGCGCTTACAAATACTACAGGTAATTATACTGCTTATACTACTCCGGGAACTTATACTATTACACCATCTCTTACCGGAGATATTGCTGCCTTCCCTTACAGCCCGGACAGCATTGTGGTAAATGCAGATAGTTCAGGAGTTACCTATCCGGGTAATGATTTCGGTTTAATCGCTCCTGCAAATTTTTGTCAGGGTAGTTTAAGTATTGTTGCATTTACTCCTCCGGCACGTCCTGGCTTTACCAACAGGGCAAATGTTAGATTCGTTAATGCATTTTCAGCAACGGCTGTTTCACAAACCATACGTTTCAATTATCCTCCTCAGCAGCAATATGTTTCTGCAACACCTACTCCTACTAGTATAGATACTCTTAACCATACTCTTGTATGGGATATTACAAATGTGGGAAGCGGAACACTTTGGCAAGCGATGGTGACTCTTTATTCTGCTCCAACCGTAGCCATTGGTTCTATATTTGAAATGTCGGCACTTGTAAGTAATTCCACATGTGCATCACTTGATTCACTTCAGATTTCAGAACAGCTCATAGTAGTGGGCTCTTTTGACCCGAACGACAAAGCGGTTTCACCCGTAGGCGTTGGACCAACAGGCCGCATTTTACCTTCAACACCTTTGTTGAGCTATACCATCCGTTTTCAAAATACAGGAACATACCTGGCGGAGAATGTCAATGTCATAGACACAATCTCTGCTCTCCTCGATATTTCAACTCTGAGAGTTCTGGCGGCATCGCATGGTTACGAAGTATTGATAAACGGCCGTGAAGTTACCTTCCGTTTCAGCCAGATTATGTTGCCAGACAGCAATGCAAACGAACCGATGAGCCATGGTTTTATTAAGTATTCAATAGAACCAACCTCTGGTTTTGTTCAGAACAGTGTAATTGAAAACCGTGCGGATATTTATTTCGATTTCAATGAACCGATACTGACTAACACCACTCAAAGCACAGCCGATATCTCTATTGGCATTTTGAAAGCGGAAGTGAATGAAATAGGTTTTTCCATCTACCCTAACCCGCTTTCCAGCGGCAATTGGCAGTTAGTAACCGATGAAGAAATGACTGGAAAACAACTCCGCATTTTTGATGCAGCAGGCAGAAATGTATACACTTCACGTATCACTGGTCGTCAAACAGAGATTGATGCATCTGCCTTACAACAGGGTGTTTATATACTTAGAATAGAAAACTCCGCGGCAAGAATCATTAAGCTATAAATAGAAAGAACCATTTATTTATATCGTCCTAAAATAGTTGACTGATTTAATAAATGTAAATACCTAGGGAACCTCAAAAGTTGTCACAACTTTTGAGGTTCTTTCTTTCCATGCTTTTGTAGTGATATTTGTTGTTGGGGCATTTGCAATGGGGAAGATATTGGTGGCTTAACCGGTCGAAAATGGTCGTAGGTTTTAATGCTTAGTTTCGTTCGATGAATTTCCTTTTTCAGCCATCCATTTTTTCTTTATAAACCAAATTTATCTTCAGCCACAGCATTTTCATGCTGGTCTCCGTTTTTTAGTCATGCGCTGATTTGAATAGTGCTTTTTCACCAGATGGATTAAAAATCAGTTTACTTACACTATTGCAGCTATTTCGGGGCATGGAGTGGGTCTTCCAGTGGCTGATATCCATTTGTATGCTCTAATCGTAGAACTTGCTTCCCCAGTGTGAGAGAGTTCGCATCCCAGCTGACTCGACATTCCACATACACCTCAATTCCACCGTTTTTAACTAGATTTTCACATAATTCATCTAGCTTTTCATCCCACTTTAAAAACGGACCGTGCCGCGAACTCGACTGACCGCATCGCGGAAGCCACTGACCGTGCCGCGAACTCGAATGACTGTATCGCGGAAGCCACTCACCGTGCCGCGAGCCCCACTGAATGGCTCGCGGAATGTACTGCCTGAATCGCGAAGAAGACTTTTGCCATGGAGGGTCACGTTTTTAACGGAGAATATGCTGCAAATACAACTGCCTAATCCATTCACTTCTTCCAAAGAAGCGGTTGGCCCAACGGACTGCGCGCCTCCAGCTTCCCACTCTTGATTTGAGCCTTCAGCTAGGCTTCGTTCCGGTTCCTCAACTAACTCAGCC
>JAZKEP010000221.1:17130-22788 GCA_040387015.1 Bacteroidota bacterium | reverse complement strand
AAGCCAGGTGAAAACAAGATGGGTTACAGAACTAGAAATTGATAATGCATACTTTACTATTGAACGCAGTTCCGATGCCCTTAACTTCGAAGAAGTGGTGAGAGTTGAGGGCGCAGGCAACAGCACACAAACTTTAAGTTATGAATCGTTTGATAACAGCCCGCTACCGGGTGTTACTTACTACCGCTTAAAGCAAACCGATTTTGATGGACAGTTTTCGTACTCAAGTATTAAAATGGTAACAATAGGAGAGAAGAGCGGGTTTACATTCTTCCCTAACCCAACCGATAATGAGTTGAATTTAAATGTTACCAATCCGTCTAACGAAGTGAAGGTGGTTATTTACGATATGGCTGGCCGCCAAATGTTTGCTCAAATCTATGCGGTAGACAGCGAAAGAAGCAAGAGCGTAATAAGCATCAACGCTAAATATCTGCTACCAACAGGAATCTATATGGTAAACGCTTCTTCCAACGGTGTAGAGCACCGAGAAAGAGTGGTATTGAAGTAAACTTTTAAGCATAGAAAACGAAACCCCGCTCCATGAAATGTGAAGCGGGGTTTTTGTTTGGGCCAGCCGAAGTTGCGAACCATATCCGGCACATCAACTTTTAGCGTATTAGGCTAGATGCAATGAATTACTCCTTTACCTGATTTTGCAGGCGGATACTTTCTAAGTGAATAGCTTCGAGATAAGTATGCATAAACTCTTCGCTAAACCCGAATTGCTTTCCCTTTTCAGTTAGCTTTTCAAGAATCTCGCTCCAGCGGGTGTTCTGAAATATGGTAATGCTGTTTTTCTTTTTCAAAGAACCAATCTTCATAGCAGCAAGCATCCGCGAATTAATAAGCGAAATCAATTCTTCATCAAAGTAATTGATTTGCTCCCGCAGACTGTCAAGCTCTCTACGAAACGATTCTTCATCGGCATAATTGCTTTTCCAGATAACTGAATCCAGTAGATCGGTTAAATCGGACGGAGACACCTGTTGGGCCGCATCGGTCCAGGCTTCTTTTGGATTGATATGTGATTCTATAATCAACCCATCATAATCCAGGTCAATACTTTTTTGAACGGTAGATGGCAGCAAAGTAGTGTTGCCGCAAATATGCGAAGGGTCGCAAAGCATAGGCAACTCAGGAAACAATCTTTTTAATTCAATAGGTATTTGCCATAAGGGCACATTCCTGAACTCTGATTTGCCATAAGCCGAGAAACCCCGGTGTATCAAACCAATTTTAGTAACACCCGCTTTGGCGAACCTTTCAACGGCACCGGCCCACAGGTTTACATCGGGGTTGATGGGGTTTTTAATAAGCACAGTAACATCAGTTCCCTTCACAGCATCGGCCAGTTGCTGCACACTGAAAGGATTGACAGTGGTGCGTGCACCTACCCATAAAATATCTACATCAAAGTGCAGCGAATCTTCAACGTGCTTGCTCGTAGCAACCTCTACCGCAATAGGTAAACCAGTTTGCTTTTTAGCTTGCGCCATCCATGCTAAGCCTTTGGTACCTGCGCCTTCGAAACCACCGGGCTTGGTGCGGGGTTTCCAAATACCTGCACGCAAAGCATTGATGCGTTTCTCTTTGGCTAGTTCTACTGCGGTAGCCATTAGCTGTTCTTCGCTCTCAGCACTGCAGGGGCCGGCAATGATGAAGGGTACTTTGGTATGATTAGGATTTTGCGCGATATCCGTTTTATCTTTCATTAAGTGAGTCATATAGTTTGAGTTTTATTGTTTGTAATACGGTTGATTGAATCGGTAATTCTTTCTTCGGGGCAGCAAAGACTTACGCGGAAATAGTGCTTTCCAGCCTCTCCGAAAACACTGCCGGGGGTAATAAAGATGTTGCGCTGCTGAAGCAGGTAGTCACAAAACTCTATTCCGTCTTTAAATCCTTTGGGCACTCTTGCCCAAAGAAACATGCCTGTTTGTTCTCTATCAAAAACGCCTCCAAGCTGATGAATGAGTTCTTCTGCTTTTTTTCTCCGGCTTAAGTAAACAGCATTCTGTTCACGATGCCACTCCATAGAGGTGTTAAGCGCTTCAGCTGCCGCAAATTGAACAGGCAAAAACATTCCGCTATCCATATTGCTTTTAAATTTCAGCACGTCATTAATCACGGTTGCTGCTCCTGCCATCATACCCACCCGCCAGCCAGCCATATTATATGTTTTGCTCAGTGAGTTCAATTCAATGGCGGTATCTTTGGCTCCTTCAACGGAAAGAATGCTGATAGGTTTCTCATTCAGAATAAAACTGTAAGGATTATCGTGGCAAATAAGAATCTTATGCTTTCTCCCAAAGTAAACCAGCTTTTCAAAAACATTTTTATCCGCTGCTTTACCGGTAGGCATATTGGGGTAATTAACCCACATCAGTTTTACCCGCGTTAAATCCAACTTGTTCAATGCTTCGAAATCGGGGAACCAATCTTTTTCTTCACTCAGCTTGTAAGTAATGGCGTTGGCCCCAGCTAACTCAACCGCTGTACCATAAGTGGGGTAACCGGGATCCGGAACTAAAGCTTCATCGCCATTTCCCAGGTAAGTCATAGATATATGCACAATGCCTTCCTTGGAACCTATCAAAGGAAGAATTTCTGTTTGAGCATCAATCGAAACCCCGTACCAACGCTGGTACCATTGTGCCATCGCATTCCTTAAATCGGGCACCCCGCGGTAGCTTTGATAGGAATGCGTATTTTTTTTCTGTGCCTGCTCACAAAGTATTTCAATCACTTTAGGAGGAGGAGGCAAATCAGGACTGCCAATACCCAGGTTAATGATGTCAGCTCCGCTTTGGCGCATACGGTCCACCTCCTGAAGCTTGCGCGAGAAGAAATATTCCTGAATGTGATTGAGTCGTTCTGCTGTTTTCATTATCTGCCGCTTTTATAAATACCCTGTAATTTAGTAGTAGCTGTTATTTCCGATAGGTGAGCATAGGCATACTCTAACTCTTTTGTGTTGTCAAATTCAAGGTCGGCATAAAAGCCATAGAGCCACTCGCTTTCGGGAACCGGGATAGATTGCAACTTGGTGAGGTTTACACCTCTTTCGGCAATAAGGGTAAGCGCTCGGGCAAGACTTCCATGTTTGTGGTCTGTTTCAAAATATACAGATGCTTTGTTTGCATCTTCTGGATAAGACTGTTTGGGTGATAACACTAAAAATCGCGTGTAATTGTTGGCTTGAGTGTTTACATTCGAAGCAGAAATCTGAAGGCCGTAAAGCTTTGCAGCCAATTTACCCGCAATAACTGCCACGTTGCGTTGTTGACTTTCGTAAAGCATCTTGGCAGAGAGTGCGGTATCTATTGTTTCCACGAGTTTCCAGGAATGTTGTTCTAAAAACTCGTAGCACTGTTGCAAAGCCATAGGATGCGACTGCACCTCTTCAATTTCATCCAAGTCAACACCGGGAAGGGTGATGAGTTGCTGTTCAATCTTCAGATAAACTTCACCTGTAATGTATAATTTACTTTTGTTCAGCAAATTGTAATTGGCAAGAATAGAACCCGCAATTGAATTTTCAATAGCCATTACCCCCCCATTGCTGATGGAGGTATTTTCAGCTGAGCGCACTAACTCGCTAAAAGTAGAGCATTGAATTACCCTTGCTTTCTCTCCAAATAGTTTTTGCACTGCCATTTGGTGGAAGCTTCCTTCAAAGCCCTGTATTGCATGTCCCTTTTGCATATTCTTTAAAAAAACAAAATCCCGGTTTTAGCCGGGATTTTGTATGAATTTTATTTTTTCAATACTCTCACCAGCACGTTCTTATAAACGCATAAAAGGAAAAACTATAATAATTGCCGTAACGAATCATGTTACTAAAATAACGATATTTTAAAGCTGCTCCAAATATTTGCACCTAAAGCATAGAGTAATGATACACATACTTTGAATGCTTGACTAATTTAAAGAACGATAAGAAATTATAATCCATGAGGAATCTTATTTTCTATTTTCCCGTTTTATTGAAAGGTATTAAAGTAAATAAATGATTGTAACAGTTGTAGGAACAGGTTTAATAGGAGGGTCCATGGCCTTAAAACTCCGGGAACAAGGCATTGCGGAAAAGGTAATAGGCGTAGATAAAGACGAGCAACATCTTAAAGAAGCGAAGTCTATGGGTATTATAGATGAATTTGCTGATTTGAATGATGCTGTTATGGTTTCAGGGCTTGTAATTATTGCGGTGCCAGTAAACATTGCCTCTGAAATGTTAGCTAATGTTTTAGATATATTAGAGCCGGGCACTATTGTGATGGATGTCGGTTCTACAAAAGAAGGTATCTGCGCCAGGGTTTTTAACCACATTAATCGGAAAAATTATGTTGCAACGCATCCAATAGCAGGTACAGAGAATACAGGACCATCTGCAGCCTTCCCTGATTTATTCACGGGTAAGGTCAATATTATCTGTGATAAGGAGAGGAGTTCTAAAGAAGCATTAGACATGGTGAAAAAAGTTTATACAGCACTGTCTATGCGGATTATTTTTATGGATTCGAGAGAACACGACCTTCATATAGCTTATGTTTCACACCTTTCTCACATCAGTTCGTTTACCTTAGGACTTACTGTTCTGGAAATTGAAAAGAATGAGAAAAATATTTTTGATATGGCTGGAAGCGGTTTCGCTTCCACCGTGCGGCTTGCCAAGAGTTCACCCGATATGTGGGCTCCTATTTTTGATCAGAATGCTACAAATATTTCAGATGCTTTGGGTGTGTACATAGAAAAACTTAAACTTTTTAAATCAGTCATAGATAATCATGATATGAAGAAGGCGCATGAACTTATAGAACAGGCAAACGATATACGGAGGATTCTAAAAAGTTAAATATCCGTTTCAATGGAGAATAAAAAAAACCGCTCAATTATTGAGCGGTTTTTTATGTTTTCCGAGAGGGTGTTTCTTAATTTACCCCTGATTCTCTTCAGTTTCTGGAGTTTCAGATGCTGCATCTGTTTCTGTTGCTTTCGATTCTTCTGCTGCATTTTCGGCAGCGGTTTCTGCATCGTCAGCAGCTTTCTTCTTTTGCATCTTCTCTTTTAACTCGCCAAGTACGCCTAAGTCACCAAGAGTTGTTTTCTCAATGCTCTTTTGCATGTTCTTAACAACCTTTGCAGTTTTTTCGCGCTCAACTTTTTTCTCTTGTTTTTCTCCTTCCACTGCTTCTCTCTGAGCTTCTTCCCAAATACGTGCATGTGAAACAAGTATCTTCTTGTCGTTACGATTAAACTCAATTACCCTGAATTGAGCTTTTTCATCCGGTGAAAGAAATCCTCCTTGTTCTTTAGAGGTATGTTTCTTAGGAGAGAAAGCCTCGAGGCCGTAAGGTAACAGAACGATAGCACCCTTGTCGTCTGCACTAAGTACTGTTGCTTCATGAACCGATCCGATCGGGAAAACATTTTCAAATGAATCCCACGGGTCTTCTTCAACTTGTTTATGACCTAGAGTAAGTTTACGGTTATCATTATCAATGTCCAGAACTATAACATCCAACTCATTGCCAACCTTGGTAAACTCAGTGGGGTGATTGAATCGTTTCAGCCATGATAAATCGCTGATGTGAACCATTCCTCCGATACCTTCGCTTAATTCAACAAATACACCGTAAGGAGTAATATTCTTTA
>JAZKEP010000221.1:13322-17120 GCA_040387015.1 Bacteroidota bacterium | reverse complement strand
CTTTAGTCTTGGTTCCCACAGGGAATTTTTCGGCAATCTTTGTCCAAGGATCTTCGGTCATTCTCTTTAACGATAGAGACATTTTTCTTTCTTCACGGTCAAGAGTCATTACAATAGCTTCATACTCTTCATTTAATTTGAAGAAATCGCGGCTATTGATTTGTGTGTTGCTCCATGATACTTCTGAAACGTGGATCAGTCCTTCAACACCCGGAATTATTTCAAGGAATGCACCGTAATCTTCAATGTTTACAATTTTACCTTTTACCTTGCTTCCAATCTCAAGATCTTTATCTAAAGTATCCCAAGGATGAGGCTGCAATTGTTTCAAGCCGAGAGATATCCTCTTTTTGTTGTCATCGTAGTCAAGCACCACCACAAGTTCGAGAACCTCTTTCGGGTTTGCGATTCTTCCCCATGAAATATCAGTGATATAAAGTAATCCATCTACACCACCTAGGTCAATGAAAGCACCAAAGTCAGTAAGGTTTTTAATTGTACCTTCCAATACTTGTCCCTTTTCTAGTTTGCCGATAATAGCTTCGCGTTGCGATTCAATATCTGATTCGATAAGCGCTTTATGAGATACTACAGCATTCTTAATGGCTTCATTAATCTTGACAACTTTCAACTCCATAGTTTTACCTACATACACATCATAATCGGTGATGGGTTTTACGTCAATCTGTGAGCCGGGAAGGAATGTTTCCAATCCGAATACATTCGCTATTAGGCCTCCCTTAGTTTTAGAACTGATCTTTCCGGTAACTACCACTCCTGTTTTGTGTGCATCTACAATGTACTCCCATGCCTTAATCATACGGGCATTCTTACGACTCAACTGAAGGATACCTTTTTTGTCTTCTTTGTTAACTACGTAAACATCAAATTCGTTACCTACTTTTAAGTCTTCTACATCGCGAAATTCAGTAAGAGGAACTAATCCATCAGATTTAAAACCAATGTTTAGTACTACATCCGAATTTGTAATTGTAACTACAGTTCCTTTTACGATTTCATCGTTTTCAACAGTACGAAGAGTTGCAGAATATTTTTTATCATATTGTTTCTTTTCCTCTTCCGTGTAGCGAACTACATTGCGTTTGTCCACTGTCCAATCGAAATCATCATGAGAAACAGCAGCGGGGCTGTTACTTGTCTTAACTTCTTCTGTTACATTCTCTGTAACGTTTTCTGAAATGTTTTCTTCCATTTAATTCTCCGGTTATTGTTTATTCTCATACCGGCTTGGATGAGTTTAGTTGTTTATTATGAAATTTATCCTTTATCACTAAAAATAGTGGCTAAGGGGGCGCAAATATAATAAAGTTGATAAAATACTGTATAGGAGGGGTATTACCATCAAAAGGAGCATAATTGCTCTATTACTGCGATAGCTTCATTAGTAATTGAAGTGTACATTATTGAGTTAGGAAGGATATTGGCGTGGTTACAAATATTAACGCAGAATTACTTTTTCGCGGAACATTTTCCCATTGGTGGAAGCTGTAACCATGTAAATGCCTGTAGGTAGCAAATACTTTGCACTAACATTTACAGTCTGTGGATTACTGAAGCTATCGGATGCAAACACCTGTGCATACATCTCCCGACCGGATAAATCATAGATTACAACTCTGATTTCGGCCGAAGGGTTTGTTACAGAAAGTGAAAGTTCGTTGTCGGTAGGATTAGGGTAAAGCGATAAGCTACTTGTTTCAACTCTTTTAACGCTTACTACTTTTGAGTAAGAATATTGTCCGTCAAAATCTACCTGGCGAAGACGATAGTAAGATACACCTGACAAAGGATGCTGATCGACTGCTTCATACTTCTTTACTTCAGTACTATTACCGGCCCCAATCAGGCGAACCACTTCATTGAAGTTAACTGCATCAGCGCTTCGCTCTACTGCAAAGTAGTTATTGTTTATTTCCAGTTCAGTAACCCAGTTGGTTTTTACAATCTCATCTTCCGGAAATGCGTCAAAGGAAAGTAAGCTAACCGGCAGTGCCTGACCTCCCGATCCTCCGAATGAAAAAGGACTAAAACTACTGATCCAGCTCTCTGTTTCAATAGAGCCGCTGCCGCTTCCAGTACAAGAGGAACCACCCGCTACCACACTTGCTTCTTTTTCCCATTGTCCACTTTTCCAGTGTGCAATAGAAAGATAATCGCAGTTTATTATATCGCTGGCTGTGGCGTTTTCCCAAAACAAACGTAGTTTGAGCGAATCCGAGGTCACAGTACGGTCAATATCCCAATATTCAATATCGCTGATTTGCGTCAGGCTATCGCTTAAAGGGGTAAGACTTGAATAAGGCCCGGCAAAGTATTCAGCAGTAACTTCTGTAATTGAATTACTTAGAGATGAGATTGCTGCTCGTCTCCATCTTCCACTCTTACCAAGAGGAAAAATGAAATCATCATTCCCTACTTTTACCATAGGCCCATCCACATAAGAAGATGAAGACCCTATTCCTGAAACAGTATTATCCAAAAGTCGTATTAGATTGCCTGAAGAAGTATGTAGTATTCCAGAATTAAGTATAAGTGAGTTGGATAATATAGTTGCATTCGCAGGACTTAGATTTAGTGTGACTCCGCCTATGTTATTTATATTAAGAATATTGAAAACCGTAGATAAACTACCCCCTATCTCTTGTGCGGAACCACCGGTGAATACCGTAATTCCGGTGCTCGAAAAAGTGCCCCCATCTAGAGTCCATCCTCCATTACCGTTAACCGTAATAGTATATCCTCCATCATCAAATGTTCCATTTGAAATAACCATTGCACTGGCGGTAAGATTTCCACTAAGCCTAGAACTGCCTGATGAAGCATAATTGAATTCGCCTATTACTGAAAGATTGGTTGTATTGATAAGCGAAGATGATCCCTGAATGTCAAAGTTATTATCAACATTGGAAATTGCCGAAATATCGTAGGGTCGGGAACCCGTGAATTTAAGATTGAAATAATTAGCACCTTTAAGTATAGCAGTGCCGGAAGTTTGGTTCACAGTAATTGTTCCACCTGTTATAGAATATAATCCTGTGAGTTCAGGGTAAGTTCCCCCGGTACTTCTCTCTAATCTAAGTTCAGTGGTTCCGGACATCGCTAGGGAAGCGTTTCCTGTAATCGCAAAAATATTTTCGTCCAAAATAGAGGCATCCTGAATAGTGAGTGCATTAGTAACTACGATATCGCTATCCAGAGTTTTAACTCCGGCATTCGATGCCAGTAAGTTGTAGTAATTGTTGTTGTATGGAGCCTTAATTGTTTGTGCGCCACTTCCGTTGTAGTTTACTGAGTTTGGGCTGGCATTTGTATTCAATGTACCTGTGTTCAATAAGCTCCCTGTAATTTCAAGTATAGAGTTAGCTTCATTGACCCATGATGAAAGTGGATTGTTACCTTCGATACCTCCGAATATTTTCACTGCTCCGTTATTGGTTAATTCCATTTCACCATTTAAGATTACTGTAATTTCATTTATAGAAGATCCTATAGAAATTTCTGAGCCACTTAGAATGGTTTTATCATTTGTTACATTAACTGAATCACCTGAACTGGTTGATGTAATAGTTCCGGTTCCACTAACTGAAGTTCCACTGCCATTTAAATTCATAGAAGCGGAGTTTAAGGAGACTTCACCCTCTAAAATTAGGTTGCCAGATACATTAAATGAACTGCCCATTTGAGTGTAAGAACTACCTGGAGCTATATACAATGGCCCAAATACGCTTTAGTCGCCCGAAGAAGACGAGGGCGCGGTAATAGAAGCGTTACGGTTAA
>JAZKEP010000221.1:0-13312 GCA_040387015.1 Bacteroidota bacterium | reverse complement strand
GGTTAAATATCCAATTACCGTTGTTAGTAAAATTTCCGGTTGCGTGTTCGGTGAAATCTCTATTAACTGTAAAACTTTTACCATTACCGCCTTCTAAACTGCCACCATCATTGATGTCAACGTAATCAATAGCGGCATGTATGTTCACAGAAACAGTATGTCCGGATTCAATAACAATGCAACCACCGCTATCAGGTATGCAATCGCAGCTTATCCCGGAACCTCCTGATACGCGCGACCATGTTCCATCTCCAATTGTGGCATCATCCCAGTTTCCGGTTTTACGGGAGTAATAAAATTCACGGATGGGGGTAATGCTTTTACGCATGCTACCTATAACCCAAACATTTTGTAATTCAGAAACACTAAGACCGGTTCTTTTGACTGTAGGATCAACTACTGTACCAGTAGTAGTTGTCGAAGCACCCACTGAGCCCATTACTTCAGCTGTATAGGTCAACAATTTTAAATCGGATGTTATCCCTTTGTTGCTCAGTCCGGTGAAACTTACATCAAGGTTATAAACTCCTCCATCTAAACCTGAGGTAGTGATAGTAGTAGTTATATCTGAGATATCTTCAATATCATCAATTTCGTTATCGATATAATCAACAAGTGTTATAGAAGTAGTATCGAAATGTGAAGCCATTATATATCCTCCTGACGTAGGAGAAGATGTTGTGTTGATTTCCACAGGACGATATTCGAAAGCAGTTCCAATAGGCAGCAGACCCGAGTATGGCCCTGAAATACTGGTAATAGCGGTAGCAGGCAGCCATCGTTTCCAAGTTCCCCCATAAGCAATACCTGCCGAGCGGGAAAGAGACGCGCCAGAACCATTGCCAAGAGCGAATGTATGGTCATTCATATTAATGTTGGCCCCATTCATGTTTAAAGTATTCGTAACTGTAACATCACTTTCAAGGATGATAGTAGCGCCTGTATTTGCAGCGGTAATCGTGTGAAAAATTTCTCCACCGGTTTTGATAACAGTTTGTGTACTGGGACTTGAAGCACTGAACGAAACAGCATACCCAGCTGGAGTAAAAGTTCCTCCGTTATTAGTCCAATTTCCGGCTAGAGAAATATCCCCGGCAAGGTTCATAGCTGCTCCGGAAGTGATTTGAATATGGCCGAACACGATTGGTGCATTTGGGGTAATTGTTCCAGTTGAAATAAAAGATGCGGTACTTAAAGGGGAAAAGCTGACCGCATTGGTATTGTTGGTAAATCCGTTTGCAAAATTTATTACGCTTCCCGCTGCTGTAGAGAAACCCGGGGAGACTGAAGCTCCTCCAAAACTAAAAGACGGAGCACTTGTGCCGTTAAAATTAATAATGCCCGCATCGGTTACTGACAGCGATCCGCTGTTGCTTCCCATGGTCAACGATTTAGTGAAGTTTATTGTCCCTGTAGTAACAGTAATAACTTCTGTTCCTGATTCGTTGTTATTCATCCAGGCAACAGAGTCTGTAACGGTCAGTTGACCTGAAGTAACCGCCACTCTGGCAATACGTGTGATGGTATTATCAGTGCCGGAAAAAATGAGATCTCCGCTTATATTGCAAGTTCCATCGTTCACCATTAATGACGAGGTATGAGATGAAGCGCTTGGTTGATTTATAGTAGCATCGCTAGATATAGTTAAAATAGCAGAAGAACCAAGTGCGAGGATTCGGTCATGAACTCCACCGTCAATGATTAGGTAACTACAGGTATTTGAGTTGTTCATCGTGTAGCTAACAGCTGTTGTTCCGGCACTTTTGCCTATTCGCAAAGTTGGGAAAATAGTAGATGAAGTTCCGCTTATAGTGTTGGAAGGGCCATTCAAGGTTATAGTTTGCCCACTTGTACTCAGCGCTCCTCCGTTATTTACCCAGTTTCCTTGTAATTCAAAGTTTTTCTGAATCAACAGAGTTGACCCTGAAGCGAGAGTAAGAGAGCCGCCAATAACTAAAGTTCCCGCCCCCGCAAGAATAGTATCTAAGGAGCTTGTATTAATGTTAACATCATTTAAAGTAAGCGCAGCTTTTGACGAGATACTAGTACCGTTGGCAAAGTTTGCTCTTCCCTTTCCCGCCCATGTGGCCGCAGTAGTGACAATTCTATAGTAGCTTGCGAAATTCACATTGCATCCCGAAAAAGTTGTTAGTGAGTTTCGAGCGTCCGTAAATCCAGCGTTAAAATTCAGTGTTCCTGAACCCGTGAACTCAATTTTTTGAGCTGTATTGGTAATATTGATTATAGGGGAAACTGTCATTATTCCGGCCCCTATCATCAATTTATTGATGCCGGAGGTTCCCCATGCGGAAAAGGTTCCTGCAATTAATACAGTACCAGGTCCGGCATCAAGGATGTAATTTTTGGTTTTGTTGTAAGGATTCAATTGCAAATCTCCATTAATTGCTAAACTGTTGATTGAAACAGTAATAATGACTGAAGCATCGGATGCATTGTTTGTTCCTATACTTAGATTATTGCATGTATAGTTCCCATCAACGGTTACCATATGTCCTGAACTGATAATAACATCATCACTTGTGGATGGAATTCCCGAAGGACTCCATGTAGCGTCCGCTCCCCAGTTTCCGGTGCTAACGGAGGTTTTGGTGACCGCATAAATTTTACCTGCGTCCATACATAGCAACACGAAGAACATTAACCTCAAACAATGTTTCATAAATCTGATTTGTATAGTTCGGTTCATGATTTAGATCGTTTCTTGCTTTTAAATTACCTGATATAGTTACTAGTAGCTTATTTAAAGTAAGTTTCTAATCGGAGATTACGTGAGTTAGGCAGGTTTGTTACGTAATAGATGCATCTTGTGTAAGAGTTCTATGTGAATTACAATAAAAGTATTGTTTTTTGAAGAAGGCAAATCCTTAGGCTGTTCAAGTGCGGTCAGTATTTGTATGCTTATGTCCCTATTATTACATTAGCAATTCTTAGTGCCTGCTTGAATGAAACTCTACCCACTTTTCTTTTTATTAATCTATGCTTATGGCATCTCTTCGGCACAAGACATTACCCAAACCATTCGTGGTAATGTGATTGATAAAGAATCGAATCAAAGTCTGGAAGGAGTTGTTGTGGTTGCTATGAAAGACTCGGCTATCTTAAATGGCACAGTAACAGATGTTCTGGGAAATTTCAGATTAGAAAAAATACCTGTTGGCCGGGTAGATGTAGTCGTATCGTTTATAGGTTATAAGAAGGTATTTATTCCTAACCTTCTGTTGAGCTCAGGGAAAGAAAGTGTGCTTACAATAGAGGTAGAAAGCTCTGTAGAAACAATGAAGGAAGTAATGATAAGCGGAGCGCGCAAGGGAGAAACGATAAATGAAATGGCAGTGCTGAGTGCACGGGCTTTCTCCGTGGAAGAAACAGAGAGATATGCTGGAAGTAGAGGAGACCCCGCACGGATGGCTTCTAACTTTGCGGGTGTGTCGGGCACTGATGATTCCCGCAATGATTTAGTAATTCGAGGTAACTCTCCGTTTGGAGTAATGTACCGGTTGGAGAATGTGGTGATTCCCAATCCTAACCATTTCGCTGTAGCAGGAGCTACTGGCGGAAGTGTTGCTATTCTCAATAACCGTATGCTCAGCACTTCCGATTTTCTAACGGGAGCTTTTCCTGCCGAGTTCGGCAATGCGGTGGCAGGGGTATTTGATATCCGCATGAAAAGCGGCAACAATGAGCGGCACGAATACACGGCACAACTCGGTATAATGGGCGCGGAAGTTTTTGGCGAAGGCCCACTCAACAAACAAGCGAAAAGCTCTTACATTTTTAATGCGCGGTATGCAACTCTCGAGGGTTTGGTGAAGCTGGGTATTGATATTGGCACTGAGGCCATTCCTAAATATGAAGACGCACAGCTGAAACTGAACTTTCCTATGAAGAACGGAGATAACCTTTCGGTGTTTGGTATTGGTGGCTACTCTCAAATCAATTTTATTACCAGCAATAGGTCGAAACCCGAGAAGCGCGATATTTATAACTCCAAGGATCAGGATGAATATTTCCGTGCCGGATTAGGAATACTTGGAGTTACTTACACGCATCGTGTAAACTCTCATGAGTATTCAAAAATTTCATTTGCCGTTTCCACGCAGTATAATAAGAATCATTTCGAGCGAGTGATTCGCCATGTTGATTCGCTCACGGGAAACTTTGTGGTAGATGATATTTACAGAAAGCTCGATTACTTTTTTGTAAACACGCGCTACACGGCTTCTTTCGTGCGCAACAATAAGATAAGCTCGCGCAGTGCAGTTCGCTATGGTATTGTTACCGAAATGCTTAAGCCTTTTTTTGTTGACAGCAACCTGCTTGAGCCTATTTTCGAAACCGGCATTACTGATTATACCTGGAAGAAGAGACTCGATACTCGCACAGGAGTCCACTTGCTCTTTCAGCCTTTTGCCCAGTGGAAATATAGTGTGAGCGAAAAGCTTTCGACCATCATTGGCTTACACGGACAGTATTTTACATTGAATCATTCGTGGAGTGTGGAGCCCAGGTTTTCAATCAAGTGGCAGTTTAAGCCGAATCAATCGCTTGCTTTTGGAACCGGATTGCATTCGCAAATACTTCCGGTGTATCAATATTTTCTTCAGGATGATAATCAAAACCTCTACAATCGTAAGCTTGATTTCATACGCAGTTTTCATGCGGTGCTGGGTTATGATGTATTCTTTAAAAAGGATGTTCGTATCAAGGCAGAACTGTATTATCAGCAGTTATGGGGCATTCCGGTCGAAACGTTTGCTTCTTCTTACAACATGCTGAATGAAGGCAGCGGCTTTGACCGCTTTTTCCCTGGGAAACTGACCAATAAGGGTTTGGGAAGAAACATGGGAGTTGAACTTACCGTTGAGAAATTCTTTACGCACAATTGGTTCTTTATGTTCAGTGCTTCGTTGTATGATTCGAAATTGCAGGCGGGTAACAAGAAATGGTACAACAGCGATTTCAATGGAAATTATATTCTGAATGCTCTGGGAACCAAAGAGTTTAAGTGGGGAAAGAAGAGATTAAATACCATTGGAGTAGGAGGGAAGATAACTTTTGGAGGTGGGCAACGTTACACACCTTATGATACCCTGCTATCGCAGCAACACGAAGACCCTGTAGTGCTGGATGCTGAAAGAAATAAAAAGCAATTCAAACCGTATTTCCGGTTTGATGTGAAATTGAATTACCGCTGCAACACCAGGCGCTTTACCCACGAAGTGGGAATTGATTTAGTGAATGTAGCGATGTATAAAAATGTGCTGCGCATTCAGTACGTGAGTCCGCAGGAACCTGCCAGGGAGATTTACCAATTAGGTTTCCTGCCGCTGTTTTATTACCGCCTCGATTTCTGGATTGGTAAGAAGAACTGGTAATTCCCAACAAAAATATCGATAGGGTGTTAGTTTGTTTTTAACACCTGTTTCTATCAAGGAGTGTAAACTATAGAATTTATGGTCAGAAAAAATGGATTTGGAGGCGGAGTAATGCATTATAGCAGAGGAGGAAATAGGCTGGGCAAAGTATAAAATGAAATTTCCAAAGGAGGAAACGGTTTGGGCAAAGGAGGAAATGAAATTCCTAAAGGAGAAAGTGATTTGGACAAAGGAGAATGTTAAATTCCCAGAGGAGGAAATAGGCTGGGCAAAGGAGAAAATGAAATTTCCGAAGGAGGAAACGGTTTGGGCAAAGGAGGAAATGAAATTCTCAAAGGAGAAAGTGATTTGGATAAAGGAGAATGTTAAATTCCCAGAGGAGGAAATAGGCTGGGCGAAGGAGGAAATGAAATTTCCAAAGGAGGAAACGGTTTGGACAAAGGAGAAAATGAAATTCCCAAAGAAGAAAAGAGTATTTGTGTCATAGAAAATGACATTTTGGCTTTATTTGGTATGTGAGTTTTTGTTTGCGAGGTCTATTGATTTAAAATATAAAGGAATAAATTTTGTATGGGTGTGAAAACATTTAGTAAGGATCCCTTTCATAATTCCTTTTTATCTTTAGAAGCAATCCATGTAGTTCTAAAAGGCTGGTCAACCTAAAGTTGGGAAAGATGTGTGACAAATTTCATTGCAAATTTCTATCTTTGCAACTAATTATCGGCACTAAGTTATTTGGAATTTGGAGCCGATCCATCAAAGAAAGGGCGTACCCACTTTAGCTCAATACGTTTTGTTGGAATAATTTATCATTCAGCTATTAAATAGCTGATAGTGAGATGTGTATGTATTTTAAAGAAAATTTACTTTATGCCTTTCAAGAAATGTGGAATTAGTTTCTCAGTCTGTTAAAGGCTGTTGTATTCATTGACTTTTACGAAAAATTAGCTTATATAGGCTAATCTTTCGGCTATATTTTTTAGGGGATACAGAATTTAGATATAGAAAGTTAAAGAGGATGGTGTTGTAACAAAAAGCAAAAGTAATGGAACAAATTTTTTGTTAATACCGTATAAAAATGAAAATCAATGCAGACGTTGTGAAAAACAAAACATACGTCAGAAGTTTAAAAACAACTGATGTAATTCTCATCACAAGCCAGAATGAATAACGGATGCAGTGGTATTTGATGTTTAACCCTAAGGAATGAGATAACCATGAATAAGAAAGTTTACGTATTGTTTGATATTAATGTAAGGACACTATTTTTAGTTGTCCTTTTGCCTGTTCTGATAGTTTGTTTTCCTGCCGATGTTTTAGCGGTAAGATGCCCGGCAACAAATACAGCAAGCCCTTCAACCACTCAAAATATTTGTTTAGGCGGAACAGCAACAGGTTTAAATGCCACTATTACTACAACAGGAACCGGGGGTACCACCAATATTTCTTATCAATGGTATTATAACACAACTAATAGTAACACAGTTGCCGGAGCAACTGCGGTTGGACCGGCCAGCGGCACTGTAAGCACGTCTACAGCAACTTATGCTTTATCCAATACAAATATTTCGACATCCACTGCAGGAAACAGATGGTATTTTTGTGTGGTTACTTCTTTGAGCGGATGCAGCCCCGGAACTATAGCTACATCTACCATACAGGTTAATGTTTCGTTGATACCCACCGTTACTTATGCTGAAACTTCGGGGACTACCAATAATGACGGCATTATTTGTACCGGGGCATCGGTTATCCTCACTGCAAATCCAACAAGCGGTCACACCTATTCATGGGCTGCCCCTGTTGGCGGCACCGGAAATGACAAATCAGTATCTCCGGCATCCACTGCTTCTTATACGGTAACAGTAACTAACACGACAACCGGTTGTTCGGCAACGGCAGGTGCAACCGTGACAGTTACCTTTGCTGAAACTTCGGGAACTGCCAATAATGATGGCACTATATGTACAGGAACTTCTGTGACACTTACAGCAACACCTGCAACAGGAGCTACCTATTCCTGGGCTTCGCCAATAAGCGCAAGCGGAAACGATAAGGTTGTTTCGCCAGGTGCTACTACTGCATACGCGGTAACAGTAACCCAAACCAGCACTAACTGTTCAGCTACAACATCGGCTTCGGTGATGGTCAACTCTTTACCCACACCTACCATTACTTACACAGAGACTTCGGGGAATGCAAATAATGACGGAACGATATGCAGCGGACAGTCGGTTACGCTTATTGCAAATCCCACTTCGGGAATGTCGTATTTATGGGCAGCGCCTATCAGTACATCCGGAAATAACAAGACGGTATCGCCCGGTGCAACTACTTCTTATGCCGTAACTGTAACAAACACCACTACTAATTGTGGTGCTTCGGTTTCTGCATCGGTAACGGTAGATGCTTTACCAAGCCCTTCTATCGGATTTACTGAAACTTCAGGAACTACCAATAATGACGGAACTATCTGTAACGGAGCATCGGTAACCTTAACAGCAACGCCTTCGAGCGGTGTTGCTTATGTCTGGTCAGGTCCTGGAGGAACAGCGGATAATATCAGTGTATCTCCGGGCGCTACCACCTTGTATACCGTTACTGTAACAAGCACAACTACCGCGTGCTCTGCAACAGTTTCTTCGTCTGTAACTGTTAATGCATTGCCGGCAGCTACTATCAGCTTTGCGGAAACTTCGGGAACAACCAACAATGACGCAATTATTTGTAACGGAGCAACGGTGACGCTTACCGCAAACCCTACTTTGGGAATGACTTATTTGTGGGGAAGCCCAATAAGCACTTCGGGAAACAATCATGCAGTTTCGCCTTCCAGTACAGCGCCTTATGACGTGACTGTTACTAACTCATCTACCAACTGCTTTGCTTCTGCTACTGCTTCGGTTACTGTAAATACGTTGCCAAGTCCAAGTATAAGTTTCAGCGAGTTTTCTGGCAGTGCTGAAGATGACGGTGTTATTTGTGCCGGAATGGATGTGACGTTGATAGCTAACCCAACCAGCGGCATGACTTATTCATGGGCAGCACCGATCAGTGCAACGGGTAACAACAAAAATGTAACCCCTTCTTCGGCCACTTCATACACCGTTACCGTAACTAACGCTAACGGATGTTCCGCTTCGACCTCATCATCGGTAACGGTTAATTCTTTGCCTAGCCCCGCTATTAGTTTTACCGAAACATCGGGAACTGCCAACAATGATGGAATTATATGCAACGGAGTTTCGATAACACTTACAACTACACCTTCATCGGGAGTAATTTATGGTTGGTCAACAGGCGGGACCAATGGTAATATAAGCGTTTCTCCAGCTACCACTACTTCATATACAGTAACGGTAACAAATACCACTACCTCCTGTTTTAATTCTGCAACAGAGTCTGTAACGGTAAATTCCTTGCCCAACCCGACCATCACCTTTGCTGAAACATCGGGAACAACGAATGATGATGGAGTAATTTGTGAAGGAACTTCAGTAACGCTTACTGCTAACCCAACCAGCGGAATGACTTATGCATGGGCGGCACCAATCAGTGCAGCAGGAAATGATAAATCGGTTTCTCCAGGTTCTACCACAACTTATGATGTAAGCGTAACCAATTCAACTACCGCGTGTTCAGCTTCGGCTTCAACATCGGTTACTGTAAATACATTGCCAAGTCCGACTATCAGCTTCACTGAAACTTCGGGAACAACAGATGATGACGGAACTACTTGCAGCGGAGATGCAGTTACGCTTGTTGCGAACCCGACCAGCGGAATGAGTTATTCATGGGCAGCACCAATCAGCGCAACCGGAAATAATAAATCTGTTTCCCCGACTTCTACCACAAATTATACAGTAACAGTTACTAATGCATCTACGGCTTGTTTTGCCTCGGTATCGGCTTCTGTAACCGTTAATTCAGTTACATCGGCAATTACATTTACCGAAACATCAGGAACAGCGAATAACGATGGAACTATTTGTAATACAGACGCAGTAACTCTTACCGCTATGCCTGCATCGGGTGTTACTTACTTATGGTCAACCAGCGGAACGGCAGATAATATTTCTGTTACACCTTCTTCAACTACCTCTTACTCGGTTATTGTAACCAATCCAACCACCAATTGTTCGGCATCGGCTTCGGCATCGGTAACGGTTAACGCTCTACCAAGTGCAACTATCACATTTGCTGAAACTTCAGGGACAACGAATGATGATGGAGTAATTTGTGAAGGAACTTCTGTGACACTTACTGCCAACCCAACCAGTGGTATGACCTACAACTGGGCTGCACCGATAAGCGCAACGGGAAATAATAAAGTTGTTTCACCAAGTTCTACCACTTCTTATGATGTTACGGTAACCAATTCTACTAGTGCTTGTTCGGCTTCGACTTCTACAAATGTTACTGTGAACGTATTGCCGACTCCCACCATTAGCTTTACGGAAACTTCGGGAAGCACGAATGATGACGGTGAAATTTGCAGCGGAGATGCTGTGACGCTTATTGCAAATCCAACCAGCGGAATGAATTATTCATGGGCAGCACCGATAAGTGCAACGGGAAACAACAAATCAGTTTCTCCGGCTACAACTACTTCGTATACTGTAACGGTTACTAATTCATCTACGGGTTGTGCGGCTTCTGCTTCGGCTATGGTAACGATTGATGCGGTAGCAAGTGCTACAATCAGCTTCACCGAGACATCGGGAACTGCTAGTAATGACGGAATTATTTGTAGTGGTGATATGGTAACCCTTACCGCAACTCCTTCATCGGGTGTTAACTATTTATGGTCAACGGCAGCAACGAATGATGATATTAGTGTATCTCCATCATCCACAACTTCTTATTCGGTTACCGTAACCAATTTAGTAACAGGTTGCACTGCATTGGCATCAGTATTGGTGACAGTTAATGACTTGCCAAACCCTGCTATCACATTTACTGAAACATCGGGAATAGTTAACAATGATGGAATAATCTGTACAGGAACCTCCGTAGCACTAACTGCAAACCCAACCAGCGGGATGACATATTCATGGGCGGCTCCCATTAGTGCAGCCGGAAATAATAAAGTGGTTTCACCAACTTCAACAACCGCCTACACGGTTACCGTAACTAACGCTAACGGATGTTCCGCATCTCCCTCATCATCGGTAACGGTTAATTCTTTGCCTAGCCCCGCTATTAGTTTTACCGAAACATCGGGAACTGCCAACAATGATGGAATTATATGCAACGGAGTTTCGATAACACTTACAACTACACCTTCATCGGGAGTAATTTATGGTTGGTCAACAGGCGGGACCAATGGTAATATAAGCGTTTCTCCAGCTACCACTACTTCATATACAGTAACGGTAACAAATACCACTACCTCCTGTTTTAATTCTGCAACAGAGTCTGTAACGGTAAATTCCTTGCCCAACCCGACCATCACCTTTGCTGAAACATCGGGAACAACGAATGATGATGGAGTAATTTGTGAAGGAACTTCAGTAACGCTTACTGCTAACCCAACCAGCGGAATGACTTATGCATGGGCGGCACCAATCAGTGCAGCAGGAAATGATAAATCGGTTTCTCCAGGTTCTACCACAACTTATGATGTAAGCGTAACCAATTCAACTACCGCGTGTTCAGCTTCGGCTTCAACATCGGTTACTGTAAATACATTGCCAAGTCCGACTATCAGCTTCACTGAAACTTCGGGAACAACAGATGATGACGGAACTACTTGCAGCGGAGATGCAGTTACGCTTGTTGCGAACCCGACCAGCGGAATGAGTTATTCATGGGCAGCACCAATCAGCGCAACCGGAAATAATAAATCTGTTTCCCCGACTTCTACCACAAATTATACAGTAACAGTTACTAATGCATCTACGGCTTGTTTTGCCTCGGTATCGGCTTCTGTAACCGTTAATTCAGTTACATCGGCAATTACATTTACCGAAACATCAGGAACAGCGAATAACGATGGAACTATTTGTAATACAGACGCAGTAACTCTTACCGCTATGCCTGCATCGGGTGTTACTTACTTATGGTCAACCAGCGGAACGGCAGATAATATTTCTGTTACACCTTCTTCAACTACCTCTTACTCGGTTATTGTAACCAATCCAACCACCAATTGTTCGGCATCGGCTTCGGCATCGGTAACGGTTAACGCTCTACCAAGTGCAACTATCACATTTGCTGAAACTTCAGGGACAACGAATGATGATGGAGTAATTTGTGAAGGAACTTCTGTGACACTTACTGCCAACCCAACCAGTGGTATGACCTACAACTGGGCTGCACCGATAAGCGCAACGGGAAATAATAAAGTTGTTTCACCAAGTTCTACCACTTCTTATGATGTTACGGTAACCAATTCTACTAGTGCTTGTTCGGCTTCGACTTCTACAAATGTTACTGTGAACGTATTGCCGACTCCCACCATTAGCTTTACGGAAACTTCGGGAAGCACGAATGATGACGGTGAAATTTGCAGCGGAGATGCTGTGACGCTTATTGCAAATCCAACCAGCGGAATGAATTATTCATGGGCAGCACCGATAAGTGCAACGGGAAACAACAAATCAGTTTCTCCGGCTACAACTACTTCGTATACTGTAACGGTTACTAATTCATCTACGGGTTGTTTTGCATCTGCTTCTACATCGGTAACGGTGAATTCCTTGCCAAGTCCTGCAATTACTTTCACAGAAACGTCAGGAACAATCAATAATGACGGAGTCATCTGTAACGGAACATCTTTAATACTTACTGCCAACCCGACTTCGGGGATGACATACTCATGGGCAGCGCCAATAAGTGCAGTGGGAAATAACCAAGTAGTTTCACCGGCTTCAACTACTGCTTACCATGTAACGGTGACGAACTTAGCTAACGCTTGTTCAGCATCAGTATCAGCAGCTGTAACGGTTAACACGTTGCCAAGCCCTACTATTACGTATGCAGAAACATCAGGAATTGCGAATAATGACGGATTTATCTGTACCGGAACATCGGTGACCCTAACTGCAAATCCCACCAGCGGAATGACATACTCATGGGCTGCACCGATAAGCGCAGTGGGAAATGATAAAGTGGTTTCACCAAGTTCAAATACTACTTACGATGTAACAGTTACTAATTCAGCAATAAACTGTGCTGCTTCGGTTTCTGCATCGGTTACTGTAGACGCGTTACCAAGCCCTGCCATTTCGTTTACTGAAACTTCAGGAACGACCAACGATGATGGAGTTATCTGTATCGGAGATGCTGTAACGCTTATAGCTAATCCTACTTCAGGAATGTCTTACTCGTGGGCAGCACCGATAAGTGCAACTGGAAATAATAAATCAGTTTCTCCGGCTTCCTCAACTTCTTATACCGTAACTGTTACCAATTCATCCACAAACTGTGCTGCTTCAGTATCTGCATCAGTGACTGTAAATTCAGTAACACCAACTATCACATTCACGGAAACATCAGGTACAACAAATAATGACGGAATAATATGTAGTGGTGACGCAGTAACACTTATTGCAAACCCAACCAGCGGAATGACTTATTCATGGGCTGCTCCGATTAGTGCAAGCGGAAATAGCCAATCTGTTTCTCCAACCTCTACTACTTCTTATACAGTAACAGTCACCGCCATAAGCTCTAACTGTTCTTCAACTGTATCAGCATCTGTGAACGTTAACACACTTCCAAGTCCTACTATTACTTTTGCTGAAACATCAGGCGCCACAAACAATGACGGCATTATTTGTATTGGAACATCTTTAACGCTTACAGCTAATCCGACCAGCGGGATGACGTACTCATGGGCTGCACCGATAAGCGCAGCGGGAAATGATAAAGTGGTTTCACCAAGTTCAAATACTACTTACGATGTAACAGTT
>JAZKEP010000220.1:0-5863 GCA_040387015.1 Bacteroidota bacterium | reverse complement strand
TAACCAACATGAGAACAATAATTATTACCCTGCTGCTGCTGGCAGCAACAAGCGCGGTGGTGGCGCAGGAGAATAGTTTGAAAGTTTCGGCTTTTCTTGTTTATGATGATGGCAGTATCTCAACATTTGATGTATTGAATGATAAAAGTGTCGTTCTTTGGAATGGAATTAATGCATCTGAACCTGACGGACAGAAACAATCAAATAAGGTTAAGGTGGTTTTAGCAGGACAGATGAAAGGAATAAAACTATCTATAAAGAACGGAGACCTGAAATTTTTTGAGAAAGATAACCTGACAGTATTCGGCACTAAGACGTTCATAATTGACGATACTGGCTGCGCAGAAGTATTCGTAACCGTTACTGCTGATAACAAAACAATATGTCAGGGCACAATTCCTTTTCATTGTGGAGAATGATAAAACAAGCAACCCCTGCCCCAAAGAAAAAACCTCAACTATGAATAACCAAATCTTACTAATCATACTCACCCTGTTATCGGGTGCTTTAATACCTGTGCAGGCATCTACCAATGCAGCTATGAGCAAGACAATTGGTAATCCTGTTATTACCGCCCTTATTGTTTTTATAGTAGGCCTGCTTTCTGTATCGGTTTATGTGCTTGTTTCCAAAACACCAATGCCTGCGCTGTCGCAATTTAAAAACGTACCCCTCTACGGTTTTGCGGGTGGGCTGATAGTGGCTTTTTATGTAATAGTAATAACCTTTGTTACCCCGCGGCTGGGTGTAGCAGCAGCCATCGGGCTAATCATTACAGGGCAGGTTATAGCGGCACTTATCATAGACCACTTTGGTTTGTTCTCTGCCGCAGTAAAAACCATCGACCTTAAGCGCTTTGCCGGAGGACTGTGCATGTTGGCAGGTATTTATCTGGTAATGAAAAAATGAAAAGCAGTTAAAGCCATACAAATCCACAATCTTCATTCCCCTCTAGCTGTTTGTTAGTTTACCACTTTAATTCCTGAGGAAAGTAACCGTAAGGGCGCTTCTGCCGAAACGCACGCTGAGCCAGTCGAAGCGCTAGCATCCAAATCTTATATTTGCCCCCGCTTTAAAAAACACATGAGCAAGAAAGTCCTTGTACTTTATTACACCCAAAGCGGGCAGCTGACAGAAATAGTCAACTCCTTTATTGAACCTTTTAAAAAAGAAAATGTTTCAGTAGAAGTGGTGCGTGTAAAACCTGTAAGAGATTTTGAATTCCCCTGGAACTCGCAGCGCTTTTTCGATGCTATGCCCGAAAGTGTTTTAGCCATTCCCACTCCGCTTGAAAAAATTCAGCTGAAAGAAACCAACTACGATTTAGTGGTGTTTGCTTATCAGCCCTGGTATCTTTCGTTAAGTATTCCTGCTAATTCAATTTTAGCAACCGATGAAGTGAAAAGAGTTTTGAAAGATACACCGGTTGTTACGCTGATTGGTGCAAGAAACATGTGGCTCAGCAGTCAGGAAAAGCTGAAAAAGATTTTGAGCCAGGCAGGCGCTAAGCTGGTGGGCAACATGGCACTGGTTGACAAAAACTCTAACATCGTTTCAGCCATTACCATTCTTCACTGGATGATGGGAGGGAAGAAAGATAGTTACCTGGGTATTTTTCCTAAGCCCGGTGTGCAGGATGCGGATATTGCCAACACAAAACAATTCGGCAGCACCGTGTTGCAGTTTCTAAAGCAAGGAAGTTTTGACGGTCTGCAACAACAGCTCGTTAACCAGGGTGCCGTAGATGTTAAACCCAACCTACTGTTTATTGAAGAACGTGCACCACGTTTGTTTAACATTTGGGCAAACCTTATTATTAAGCGAAAGAACCGCGCTGCGTGGTTGGTAGTGTTCAAGTATTACCTGTTATTTGCACTTTTTATCGTAGCACCTATTGTGCTTACCATAAACGCTGTTTTCTTCAGGCCTTTTTTCGGTAAAAGTATACAGGAGAAAAAACTTTATTACGTAGGATTAAAATAAATTTTTCATGAAACATTATGATGTAATAATTCTTGGTGGCGGTCTTGCGGGGCTTACACTTTCTATTCAATTGAAAAGAAAGAAACCCGGCATAAGCATATTGGTGCTTGAGCGCAGAAAAGAGAACGCGCCTAAGGCGGCACACAAAGTAGGCGAGTCAACCGTGGAGTTGGCAAGCTACTACTACCGCGAAGTAATCGGTGTAAAAGAGTATCTCGAAAAGCACGAGCTGCCGAAATATGGCTTGCGTTTCTTCTTTCCATCACACACTAAAGAAATAATCGAATCGCGTGTGGAGTTAGGGCCCCGCAAATGGCTTTATACCCCCAGTCACCAGTTAGATAGAGGAACATTTGAAAACTACCTGGCACAAAACACACAGGAATACGGCACTGAATTTCTGTTGGATGCTTTTGTAAAAGATGTTGAGTTCGGTAAAGAACAAAGCACTGTTACTTATACGCATAAAGGAGAAGAAGTAAAGGCTACTTGTCGTTGGGTTGCCGATGCCACCAGCCGCCACAGTTTCTTAAAACGTAAACTTGGTTTTCAAAAACCGATGGAACACCATGTAAATGCAGTGTGGTGGAGGTTGAAAGGTGTAATTGACATTACAGACTGGAGCCAGAGCGAAGAATGGAAAAACTATCCCGAAGTGAAACTGCGTTACCTGAGCACGGTTCACTTTCTTGATAAAGGATATTGGGTGTGGGTTATTCCTTTGGGAACGAAGAATACCAGTATCGGCATTGTAGCCGACCCGGCCGTACATCCGTTTGAAACGTTTGACACGTATGAGAAATCGCTGGAGTGGTTAAAAGTAAACGAACCGCTTTGCTATAAAATGCTTGAACCTGAAACTCCAAACAAAATGGATTTCAAAATCCTTAAGCACTTTGCGCACCACACCGGAAGATTGTATGATGGCGGCATGCGTTGGGGCGTTACCGGTGAATCGGGTGCATTCCACGATCCGTTCTATTCACCCGGCTCTGACTTCATTGCCATGAACAACACCTGGCTAAGTGACTTAATTCTTCGTGAGCTAAGCGGAGAGGACGTGCAGTTTCGTGCGGAAATTTATGAGCAAACCCATCTCGGTTTAGTAGATAGCTGGATTCCTATTTATAAGGATAAGTATTTGCTTATGGGCAACGCACAGGTAATGAGTACCAAAATTTTGTGGGACTGGGCCATTTATTGGGCTGTGCCTGCATTGTTGTTTACCAACAATGCTTTCACTGACTTACGCATGTTAAAGAATCTTTTTTCAGGTGAAACCAGTTTAGGTAATAAGTTCAGAAAACTGCATGAGCAAATGCAAAAGTTATTCATGGACTGGCAACCTTACGACACACAAATCTTCGAGAATAAATTTGTTGACCCTATTGACCTTAGCTACATGCTCGATTTTCAAACCAACATTACGGTTCAGCATGGCGATAAACTGTTGGAGAAGGTTGGCGGCAACATAGCAGTGCTTGAAAAAGTAGCTGCAGAAATTTTCCGCAGGGTGAGCAACCATGCTAAAGGGACACCACTGGATATGCCTGTGAATCCTTACACCATGGATTTGGAAAACCCAATGCCCGAGGCTGTAAATGGCACGAATGTAGAGCGCGATGAAAAAATTATTCGCGATGTAGATGTGCTGTGGTTTTACGGGGAGAAGGAGATGGCGTAAAATCAAAAGTGCTTTCTGTGGATACTGTCCAGGAGAAAATCCAAACCATACAACATATTTTCCGCCAGGTGCAGGAGGGGTATATCGAAACGACTTCCGTAACCGAACTTGTTCAACAGGCAGAAAAACACGAACCCGAATTCCGTTCCATCGCTTATGAAGCCACTTCATTTTGCTTAGCGCTAAGCGATTTTAAAAATCATAATCAACCCGAATCATGGTTTCAGTTCTTGCAACTGTCTTCGCCTCACGCTACTCAAATTCATGTGGGTCTGGGTTGGGCTATGGCACAGTTGCAGCTAAACCCACTCATTATTCTGGATAAACTCACACCTATGATGCGTTATCGGGTGTTAGATGGTTATGGCTACTATGAGGGTATTTTCAGAAAACGGAAAAGCATACTAAGCCAGCAAAAACCTGAGTTAAATGATAGGGTAGGTTCATCTGCTTATGACCAGGGCTTGGGAAGAAGTCTGTGGTATCTGTATAACGGAAGTATTGCTGAGGTAAAAAATCTGATTGCAAAATTTCCAGCTATGCGTCAAGCTGATTTATGGCGTGGTATGGGTATTGCTGTTACCTACGCAGGAGGAGCTAAGGAAGTAACTCTTAAATTTATTTTTGACGAAAGCGATGAATACAAGAAGCAACTGGCAGCCGGAGCGATAATGGCTTTAGTAAGCAGGCACTTTGCGGCATTTATTACAGATGATGCCGTTGCTGCTTGCAACATATGGTGTGGCAAAAGCAGAGATGAGGCGCTTAATCCTAATGTTCCTGTATTAAATTCGAAAAATGAAAATGCTTATGCCGATTGGGTAAGCAATATTGAGCAAGCCTATGAAACGTAATTTAGTTCTTATCCGCCATACTAAAGCAAGCCAGGGTGATTTTTCCTTAGATGATTTTGAACGCCCGCTAAAAAAGGACAGAATTGATGATGCAAAGAACATGGCTAATAAACTCAGCGGACTGGGACTCCATCCTGATCTGATTATTTGCAGCCCGGCATTGCGAACCAAACAAACGGCTGAGCATTTTTGCGATAAACTGAAATACGATTACAGTAGAATTCAATTTGAAAGGAGCCTTTATGAATCTTCTGAAGCTGAAATTATGGAGGCAGTCCATTCAACTGACGCTGAAGTGAGAACACTCACTATTATCGCACATAACCCTTCGCTCACTTATTTTGCAAATATTTTTCTCTCATCAAAAATTGAACAAATTCCAACAACAGGGGTTGTGTGGATGGAGTTTGATAACTCGGATTGGAAAATTTTGCCCTCAACTCCCGCTAAACTGAAATATTTCCTTACTCCTAAAACAATATAGCTTTCACTGCATACGTTAAGTAATTGTGAAAAGCCCGGGTAGAGAAATTGCTATACTTCTGTTGTCACTTGCTCTGTTTCTTATGCAAGCCTGCAAGGTAAAATACGATTGCCGAGGGCATGTAAAGCATAAGCTTTCGAACGGAATTTGGATGTAGGGCTACATTAAATCTACACATCCCTTTACCAAATCATTTTCCCATCTTCCTGATTCTTTTATTTTAGTGGCAGACTAACAGCTTCTAACGGGTGTTAGTTTTTTTTGTATGGCCAAGAACCCCAAATTCATTAATCGCGAAATCAGCTGGCTGTCTTTTAACGAGCGCGTGCTGCAGGAGGCGGCAGATCCTACAGTTCCTGTCATTGAACGGCTTCGCTTTCTGGGTATTTTCTCCAATAATCTGGATGAGTTTTTTAGAGTTCGTATTGCCACACTTAAACGCTTGGTTATTGTCGGGAAAAAGGCTAAAGCAACCATCCACTACAAGCCGAAGAAGATATTAGCTGAAGTGCAGCAAAAGGTCTTACAGCAAAGCAAACTTTTTGAAAAGATATTTAAAGATGTTCAACACGAACTCAAAAAGCATAAAGTTTTTATCATCAACGAAAAGCAGCTTTCTGCCAAGCAGAAAGAGTTCGTAAAGAATTATTTCAATGAGTTAGTTCGTCCTGCACTCGTACCTATTATGATCAATCAGGTAAAGACTTTTCCTTATCTGAAAGACAAAACAATTTACCTCGCCATTAAACTTTCATCCAAAGATAAGCCAAGAGAGAAACAATTTTCGCTCATAGAAATTCCTACGGATGTAGTAGACCGGTTTGTTATACTTCCATCCCATAACCAAAACCAGTATAT
>JAZKEP010000219.1:7657-8670 GCA_040387015.1 Bacteroidota bacterium | reverse complement strand
ATAGTATAAGGAGTTTCCTTCGGCATTACTTTGGAAATAGCGCGGTGAGCTAAATTACCGTGACCTATTTCTCTTCGGCCAACACCACGCGGTGTACGGGCCTCACCTACCGAAAACGGAGGGAAGTTATAGTGTAATAAAAATTTCTTATCATAATTGAAGATAGCTCCGTCAATTAACTGAGCATCTAGCTTAGTTCCGAGAGTTACGGTAGTCAATGACTGAGTTTCACCTCTTGTAAACAAAGCCGAACCGTGTGGCCCAGGCAGATAACCTACTTCGCTCCAAATGCCGCGAACCTCGTCCATTTTACGTCCGTCTAGGCGTTTATTCTGTGCCAACATTACATCGCGCACGGCATTGTATTCTACTCCGCCCCAATACATTCCTATCTGAAATGCGTTTTCTTTTTTCTCCTCGTCAGTAAGTGTAGCAAGGAATTCTTCCTTAATAGCTTTAAATGCAGCGCCACGAACTTTCTTATCGTTGGTTTCAGAAGCCGCAACCACTGCGCATTTATCATAGCAGAAAGCATTCAGCTTAGCGCGAAGTTCTTCGTTATGCTTTTCGTGTACGTAAGTTCTTTTTTCTGTCTTACCGGTTTCAGTTTCTAATTCTTTCAAAACCTTAACCTGTGTTTTCACTGCATCGTGAGCAAACATGATATCCTCTACCATGTCAGCTTCGCTCACTTCGTTCATTTCTCCTTCTACCATTACAATAGATTGCTCAGAACCTGCAACTATCAAGTCAATATCGGCTCTTTCTACATCCGTTTTATTCGGATTAATAACCAGCTTTCCATCAATCTTCGCCACGCGAACTTCCGATATAGGACCATTAAAAGGAATATCAGAAACGGCAAGTGCCGCGGAAGCCGCTAAACATGCAAGAGCATCCGGCAATTCATTCAAATCACCCGATACTAATGTAACCTGCACTACAACATTAGCATGATAATCTTCAGGAAACAAAGGACGAAGTGCACGGTCAATTAAACGGCAAATAAGAAT
>JAZKEP010000219.1:0-7615 GCA_040387015.1 Bacteroidota bacterium | reverse complement strand
CCAGGAATTCTTCCTACAGAAGCCATGCTTTCGCGGTATTCAACCGTAAGAGGCATAAAATCAACGCCATCTTTTGCTTCCTTATCGGCACATACAGTTGCCAGCAACATAGTGTTGCCGTACTTAATCATAGCAGAACCATCGGCTTGTTTAGCAAGTTTGCCGGTTTCTATCTCTATTGTTCTTCCACCACCGAGATCAATGGTCTTTTTGATAATGTTCATGTTTTTAAAAGTTAATGGTTAATAGTTGATCGGTAATTGCAAAATACAGCACAGGCCTGGCGGCTGTTGATTGGTATTTCGTAATTCTGATTTTGTATTTTGTTTTAAGGAGGGAAGGCAATTTGCCTTGTTTAGTTTATCGTCAGGGTCCATCCCAAAATCTACCCGGACGTTTTCATCTTTAAAAACAAAAGGATGGCTTTAAGCCATCCTTTTGAGGTAATATTATTTTCTGATACCTAACTTGGCAATGAGAGTACGGTAGCCGGTCAGGTCTTGCTTCATTAAATAGTTCAATAGTCTTTTTCTTTGCCCTACCATTTTAACCAATGAGCGGGTGCTGCTGTGGTCTAATTTGTTGGTTCCCAGGTGTTGAGAAATATGGTTAATTCTTTCTGTGAATAACGCGATTTGAGCAGTGGTTGAGCCTGTGTTTTTTTCAGTGCCACCATATTGCTTAAACAAACTTCTTTTTACTTCAGCGGTAACTTGCATCTTTTGTACTTTTATTTTTGAGGGGCAAAGATAACGGGACTTTCGAAAAAACCAAATAGGTCTTATGGTAGGGCGAAGTATGGTACTAAGTGGAGTTTTTCACCTTTTGCCTTAGCCGTGCCGACTTTAAACATGGCCTGACAAACATCGGCCTTTTAAAGTTCATTCCCTGCCGGCAATTTTTACTCATTTACCTTAACCATGGCTATAGGGAAGTTTGTTGAATGACTTTCTGGCTTACCGAAATTGGTAACTAAGTGAGCGGAAGCCGCCACTGTCTGTAAGCTTTAAGCTGGTAACCATGCAAAATGGTCTTCGGAGTGGCTTAGTAATATAAATTGCTCGGTTATAAGTTCATTCCGCTTGCTTAGATGTTCATCCCGTTTCGTCCGTTGACGGTTCCGCTTGCTCCGTTGCCCATTCCGCTCACTTAGTTGTTAATTCCGCTTTGTCTGTTGATCATTCCGCTTGCTTAGTTGTTAATTCCGCTCGCTCCGTTGACTATTCCGCATGCTTAGTTAGCCATTCCGCTAAGACGGAAGACCATTCCGCACGGTAGAAAGCAGGGGTTTAACAGAAAAACGATCGGTTTAGTCATTTTTCATTTTAACACATCAGATTCGCGGGTTGCACATGCCATATTGACGCTGTTTTACCGATTTCAAGTAATGATTCTAATTTTTTAAAAGCAGACATCCGTGGGGCTGCTTTGTTTTCGGTTATTATTGCTTTGAAATCTAACATCATGAAAATACAATCAGTAACTACCGCTCTTCTTTTTTTACTTATAGCATCTTCTTTTTCTTTTGCACAAACCCCACCTCGCCCAAAATTGGTGGTAGGGGTAGTAGTAGATCAAATGCGGTGGGATTTTCTGTATCGTTATTCCGAAAAATATTCAGCCAACGGATTTAAACGCCTGCTTCGCGAGGGATACAACTGCGAAAACACCTACATTAATTATTCTCCTTCTTACACCGCAGCGGGCCATACCTGTATCTATACCGGTTCGGTGCCTACCATTCATGGAATTGCCGGAAACAATTGGTTTGATTATAAAGAAAATAAAGTTGTTTACTGCACCGAAGACACTACGAGAAAAACCATAGGAAGCGGGTCGAAAGCAGGAATGATGTCGCCTGCAAGAATGCTGACCACCACCATCACCGATGAACTAAAACTTGCAACTAACTTTCAATCAAAAACCATCGGCATTTCTTTAAAAGACAGAGGAGCTATTCTTCCGGCAGGACATGCAGCTAACGCGGCCTACTTTTACGATGGCAGCACAGGCGGCTGGATTACTACTTCCTTTTACATGAATGATTTGCCGGCATGGGTAAAGGGGGTTAATGAACAGAAACTGCCCGAAAAATACCTTTCGCAGAACTGGAATACGCTATTGCCTATTGCCCAATATTTTGAAAGCACCGAAGACGACAAACATTTTGAATCCGCTTTCCAAAATGAAACTAAACCTGTGTTTGAGCACAAGGTGAGCGAATTGAAATCTCCTACTCCGGATGTTATCCGCGCTACCCCCTACGGCAATACCTTTACCCTCGACTTTGCAAAGGCAGCTATAAGTAACGAGAAAATGGGTCAGGGAAAGTTTACCGATTTTCTGGCCGTAAGCCTTTCTTCTCCCGATTATATCGGTCATCAGTTTGGTCCTAATAGTGTTGAAGTAGAAGATTGCTACTTGCGTTTAGACAAAGACTTCGCTGATTTCTTTTCCTACCTCGACCAAACCATCGGCAAAGGAAATTATTTGTTGTTTTTAACTGCCGACCATGGTGCTGCTCATGTTCCTGATTTTTTGAAAGAGAATAAAATGCCTGCTGGTGTATTTCCCATGGATTCTGTTTTGAAACTGTTGAATGTAAAGCTTAAAGCAACATACGGAGAAGGCAAATGGTTATTAGGTTACGAAAACATGCAGGTATATCTCAATAACAAATTACTTGCTGAAAAGGAAATTGACAGAGATGGCTTTAAGGCAACCATTCGCAGTTTTATTTATCAGTTCAATGGTGTAGCCAAAGTTTTTGATATGGAAGACCTGGGCGAAGAATTGTTAGAAGCGGATATGAGAGCGGCTATCAATAACGGATATTACCCCGGCCGTTCAGGAGATGTTTACATCTTGCTTGAACCTGCCTGGTTTGAAGGAATGGAAAAAGGAACCACACACGGAACTATCTATCCTTATGATACACACATCCCTCTTGTATGGATGGGCTGGAATATTAAACCCGGAGAAAATTATTCAGAAATTCACATGACAGATATTGCTCCGACAATTGCGGCTATGTTACACATTCAGGAACCGAATGGCTGTGTAGGAAAAGTAATTGAAGGAATATTTGACAAGTAATTACAAACTCAAAAACTCTGCATCTGCACTAACCGGGTAACGCATCAGAAATTTCACAGCGCGTTCCATCGGTAAGCCTTCAAAGATTACTTTGTAGATTGTTTGCAGCAATGGAGCATTTACACCGGTATGTTCAACAATCAGCTTGCCGATTTTGAGAGTGCGTATTCCTTCGGCAACTTCGCCAAGTGAGGCTACGATATCTTCCAGCTTTTCGCCTTTCGCAATGCGATAACCAACTGTAAAGTTCCTGGACTTAGGAGAGGAGCAGGTAGCTATCAAATCACCAATACCTGCCATACCAAGGAAAGAACGTTTATCAGCACCTAATGCTTTGCCGATGTAAATCATTTCGGCCATGCCACGGGTGATAAGAAGTGCCCTTGCATTTTCACCAAAGCCTAAACCGCTCATAGCCCCTGCTGCAATAGCAACATAGTTTTTTAGAACTCCTGTCAATTCAATTCCCAGAATATCACGAGTGCCGTAAACCTGAAAGCGGTCGCTTTTCAACGCAGCCACTCCTTCCCGTATTACTTCATCGAAGCGACTGGCAACTACAGTAGCTGCCGGCTGTTTATCCATCAGTTCAAGCGCGAGATTGGGACCTGCAATACTTCCCACGCGTACGATTCCTGTTTCCTGCAATATCAGTTCGCTCATGGTTTTAATCTCCTTCAGGCGAATTGTTTTTGCATCGGCTTTATCAATATCAAACTCGCAGTGTAAACCTTTGGTAGTATGAATCATGATATGATCGGGCCGCAGATAAGGCGAGAAATCAATAATCATGTTTTTAAAAAACTGCGAGGGAACAGCGGGAAATATAAGATAGCAGGAAGATGCGATTTGCTCGAGCGAATCGGACAGACGAATGTTAGGATGCAAGTCAAAACCCTTCACCTTTCTTTCGCGATTGAGTTGTTCTCTGGTTTCTATATTGCGTTCATACAGCAACACTTCCTGATTCTCTGCCAGCAAATTAGCTATTGCTGAACCAAAGCTTCCTGCACCGATAACGCCCACTGGTCTGTTTGCACTCATATCAAATGGCTTTTTCTAATCCGTAACCTTCCAAACGGTTGTGGTAGTAATACAGCAACTTCAAATCTTCGCTGCCCATGTAGTCGCCATTCTTAGTGAGGGGCGATAGGCTGTGATACATATTGATGTTGCGCATACCGTGGTCAATTATCTTATCTACATTCCACCGAAGCTCCGGAGATATAAGAACTTCCTTTAACTCATTCATCTCTTTGAGTTTCTCCTTCACGCGGCCCACGCTCTCCACTACTTCTGCATACGGAATGGAAACTTCATCTGAGGGAGTTCTTAGCAAGGTGAAGAGATCATAGCCTCCATACTTTCTCCTTAGTAATTCGAAGAAGGTGAAACAAACCAGATGGCTGGTTAGAACTACATTAAAGCGATGGTAATTATCTACGATTCTTTCACCTAATATTTTAGTGTATTCCGCATCGCGCTGTTCATCGGTCTTTAACTCGCCATTGGTGATAAAATAGTTCTTTACATTAATGTTCTGCCCGAGATGATTGTAGCTGTTTCCTTCATCATCCACTTTGTTGCCAAGCACATCCATCACTTCTCCAAATGAAACGGATAATGAAGAGGAAGCAGAAAAAAACTTGAATATGAATCGCACCAATCTGAAAGAGGTAGAGTACTCATCGTTCTCCTTATAAAATCTTTCTTTCCCGGTTTCTTTCAGATAATCATTGATGAGCGCGTGTGCCTCCAACACAAAATGGTAGTTGATGATGCACGGAACCACAAAAATCTTAGGGGCTGTTTCCACAGGAAAATTCATGTAGTGAAGTTTCTGAGCTTCTACAGCAGTGCCAAGCAGGCCGAGTTTCAGTTTGGTTTCAATCTGACCGGAACGGGAACGCGTTCCTCCCGGAAAGAAGATACTGTGCGCCCCACGCTGAAGAGCCACGGTGGAATACATCTTTAAGGTTTCAAGATACACTCCGTTCTTCTTTCTGCGGTCAACTTTATAAGCACCCAGCCGGCTCATAAAATGGGAAAGGATTTTTATGCTGAAAAGATTCAGCCCGGCACCATAAGTAAAAGCGGGCAGTCCCATTTCATTGAGAATCCAGCCCACCATGATAGAATCCATGTTGCTGAAGTGCGTGGGCACTACCACCACTGTTCCTTTAGTTGCGAGGTGGCGGATTTTTTCTATATCACCGGTAATGGGAATTTTTTCATGGATGGTGCGCATGTTACCGGCCACGGTTTTAAACCATTTACCGGGAGCGGCACTTAGTATCCGTCCGAAAAATTGCGGAAGAATAGTTCTGGCTATACCAAATGCACCGGGCTTAAAATCACCTACAATTTCATTAACATACCTGTTTATGATTTCATCAAGTAAAGCTTCTTCATTGAGCGTGGAGTTATCCTCCACCTGCTCTAGTTTAATCAGCTTGCTCTTTAATCCGTTCCAGAATTGCCTTTCGTCAGGCGGGTCTGCTTTCCAGGGTTTTTCAGTCAGACGAATGCGCTCCTGGTATAAAACATTTGCCAACTCGTTGCGCAAACTCTTTTCACTTGCAAAGCGGGCCTTTAGTTTCTCGCGCACCCGAAGCCTTACTTCGTCAATAAAATTCTGCTTATTCTCTGTTAATTTATAGATGGGCCACTGGCGGATATCCTCCACCACGTAGGGTAGGGGATAATCCTGTGGCTTGTATTCTTTTCCGTTCATACCTGATTCGTAACGCATTAAAAATAGAAGAATTTATGTATTCAACCCTTTGCAAACAAGTTGAAATGGCAAAAAAATGCTCATTTTGTTAGGAAAAAGTCTTTCCAACCTATCCCAACTGTTACACAAGGAGGTATAATGGCTGCGCCAGGTGTCGGAACCGTTGCGACAGGTGTAAAAAGAGCTGCGACAGGTGTCGCAACCCTTTCGACAGGTGTCGAAGCCGTTCAGAAAGGTGTAAATACCGTTCCAACAGGTGTCGGAACCGTTGCGACAGGTGTAAAAAGAGCTGCGACAGGTGTCGAAACAGTTCGGAAAGGAGTAAATACCCTTGCGACAGTTGTCGAGACAGTTCGGAAAGGAGTAAATACAGTTGCGACAGGTGTCGCAGCAGTTTGGAAAGGAGGTGGAAGAGTTGCGAAAGGAGTAAATGGTTTTTTATATACTTTTAATCACTTCAGAACTCCTATTCTCTGCGTCACAAAAGAATTGAATTATACATTTCGCAACAATCGGCACGGTCTCCTGTTATTTATCTTTGGTTAATATATTCGCAGCGCAAAAAACAATTCATGAGTAAGCTCCTGCCGCTTTGTATTTCTTATCTTTTTCTGTGCAACACTTTATCCGCTCAACAGGTAATCCGTTGCGGTACTATGCAGGCTGATTCGATGTTACGTGCTTCAAAATCGCTGGAGTCTTTAAATGATTTTGAAAACTGGCTGCAGGCGAAGATTGCCACATACAAAGTATCTCCGCAGTATAATTCAAGAGGCCGGGCTGTTATTACCATACCGGTGATAGTTCATGTAATTCATAATGGCGATGTGGTAGGAAGCGGTGAGAATATTTCTGCCGCACAGGTGAACAGCGAGTTTGATGTTTTGAATGAAGACTTTCGTAAAGCGTTGGGAACCCTGGGATACAATACAAATGCGGTTGGCGCTGATTGTGAAATTGAGTTTTGCCCTGCCGTGGTTGATCCTAATGGTAACATTTTATCGGAGCCCGGTATTGATAGGCAAAACGAAGGTCAGGCAACCTGGGACCAATCATCTATAGATGCTACCCTGAAACCTGCCACCATTTGGAACCCGGACCGTTACTGCAATATATGGACAGTAAATTTCGGAACTTCATCTATTTTGGGCTATGCCCAGTTTCCGAGCAGTTCGGGTTTGCAGGGATTAAATGGAGGCTCTGCAAATACCGATGGGGTTGTAGTTCGCTACAATGCCTTTGGCAGAACAGGAACTGTAACCGCTCCTTATAATAAAGGAAGAACTACTACGCATGAGTTAGGCCATTGGCTGGGCTTGCGCCATATATGGGGCGACCAGAATTGCGGTAACGATTATTGTGGTGACACACCTACCTCCGAGGAAGCTAATTATGGATGCCCTACGGGTCAGAACACCTGTCCGGATGCGGGCATTGACATGATTGAAAACTATATGGACTATACGAACGATGCGTGCATGAACATTTTTACCCTTAATCAAAAGGACCGAATGATGACGGTAATGGCAAATTCTCCGCGAAGAGCTTCGTTGCTGTCCTCGAATGTGTGTTCTATTCCCTTTACTTTTTCTTATACAGGCAGGGTAGTAGATGCAGCAACAAGCCAGGGAATTGCCAATGCAAAAGTGTTTATGGATGGCCCGGCTGATTATACTCCCACTACCGACATAAACGGTTATTTCACTATCAGCAACTTACAACAGGATAATTATACGCTCTATGCAGGTAAATGGGGCTATGTAACGAATTCGCTTTCGTCACAAG
>JAZKEP010000218.1:0-10849 GCA_040387015.1 Bacteroidota bacterium | reverse complement strand
CCCGCTGCGCGCGGCAGAGCAAAAGGAACAGAAAAGCAGAAGCCTGCAGTAAAAAAAAAGCGCACCTCGTAAAGCCCATGCTGGCTAAGCTGACCGACTCTCCCTTTAACGATAAAGATTGGGTTTTTGAAGTAAAGTATGATGGCTATCGCGCGCTTGCCGACTGCGATGGAAGCGGGGAAGTTGAGTTATACAGCCGCAACCTACTTTCCTTCAATAAAGATTTTGAAAGTGTTGTTAATCATCTCCAAAGCATGTCTCATGATTGCCTGCTTGATGGGGAAGTGGTGGTGGAAGACAATAAAGGACGCTCGCATTTTCAACTGCTGCAAAATTACCGTAACACACAGCACGGAGCGTTAAAATACTATGTGTTTGATATTCTTCGGCTGGATGGTAATGATGTTACTTCTCTGCCGTTAACAGAACGTAAAGTACTGCTTAACCTGCTCCTGAAAAAAGAAAAGCTGAAGGATGTTTTCTATTCCGATGATATAGTTGAGAAGGGAATTGAGTTTTTTAAGCTCGCTGTTAAAAATAAGCTGGAAGGTATTGTGGCAAAAAATGCGCAAAGCGGTTATCAAGTCGACAGGCGAAGCAGCGACTGGCTCAAAATTAAAATAAACAAGGAGCAGGAAGCGGTTGTTGCAGGCATTACAGAACCCAAGGGTCAGCGCAATCATTTCGGTTCGTTGCTGTTAGGCGTTTACAATGGAGATAAATTTAAATATGCGGGACATTGCGGAACAGGATTTGATGAGAAAACGCTGAAAGACTTGTACTCGAAATTTAAACCGTTGTTTGTTTCAAAGTCTCCTTTTAAGGAAAAAGTGAGGCTTAATGGCAGGGCGCAGTGGATGAAGCCGAAGCTGGTTTGCCAGATAAAATTTACCGAGTGGACAAAAGACGGCAGTATGCGCCATCCTGTTTTCCTGGGAATGAGAAACGATAAAAAAGCAACGGAAGTAACGAGAGAAATACCCGGCAGTATGAACACAAAAAAAACAAAAGGAGAAAAGAAAGGAGGGGAAGGCCCCCTTCCGGAATCATCTACCGATTACGAACTTAAAGTTGGCAAGACGGTTCTTCGCCTTACCAATCAGAATAAAATTTACTGGCCCGCTGATAAAATAACCAAAGGAGAGTTGGTGAATTATTATTCCGAAATTTCGGATATAATTCTCCCATATCTAAAGGATCGCGCCCAGTCGCTGCACCGCTTTCCAAACGGATTAAAGGACGAAGGTTTTTATCAGAAGGATTTGGATACTGCCAAAGCGCCCAAATGGCTTCACACCGAAAAGATTTATTCGGGGTCAACTAAAGAGTATATTGATTACCTGGTTTGTAACGACAAAGCCACGCTTATTTACATGGCTAACCTCGGCTGCATTGAAATCAATCCATGGAACTCGAAGGTTCAAAGCCCTGAAAATCCCGATTGGATGGTGATTGATTTAGATCCTGAGGATATTTCTTTTAAGGAGGTGATTCGAACGGCCCGGGAAACAAAAAAGCTTTTCGATAAGCTGCAGCTAGATTGTTTTTGCAAAACATCGGGCGCCACCGGTTTGCATATTTATGTGCCTTTGGCGGCTAAATATGATTACGAGATAGTAAAATCCTTTGCTCAACTGGTGGCACAGAAAGTAAATGAGGCCTTGCCTGCCACCACCAGTGTATTGCGTATGCCCGCCAAGCGAAAGAAAAAAGTGTATCTCGATTTTCTGCAAAACCGCAGAGGGCAAACGCTGGCTGCTCCCTATTCGGTAAGGCCGAAACCGGGGGCTACAATTTCTACTCCCTTGGCCTGGAGCGAAGTCAATGACCGGCTCGATGTTTCGAAGTTCAACATCAAAACAATTTTTAAGCGCCTGGATAAAACGGGTGATTTATGGAAACCTGTAATTGGCAAGGCCGCTAACCTGGACCGCGCCATTAAGCGGCTATATGAAGAAGGATGACAGTAAGAATTTTTAAACCAGCTAAAAACAGAAACTATGAGACCTATCTGGACCGGCTCTATCAACTTCGGACTGATAAACATTCCGGTAAAAATATTTTCGGCAGTGCAGGAGAGCAGCCTTGATTTAGATCTGCTCGATGGCCGCGATCATTCTAACATTAAGTTTAAGCGGGTAAATGAAAGCACCGGCAAAGAAGTATCGTGGGATAAGATTGTGCATGCTTACGATCTAAACGGAAAATACGTGGTGCTGGATAAAGAGGATTTTGAGAATGCCGATGCCGAAAAAACGAAGACTATTGATATTCTGCATTTTGTAAACGAAACAGAAATTGATTCTATCTACTACGAGCAACCCTATTATCTGGAGCCCGAAAAGCAGGGAGCCAAGGCCTATGCTATTTTGCGTGATGCCCTAACCGAAACAGGCAAAGTGGGGGTTACTACTTTTGTGATGCGCAATAAAGAAGCGCTCGCCATTCTTAAGCCCTATAAAAAGGTAATTGTGCTCAATCGCATACGCTTTGAAGAAGAGATTCGCGATTTCACCGATTTAAAAGTTCCCGCGCTTACAAAAGCAAAACCAAGGGAGCAGGCTATTGCCAATCAGCTTATCAATCAGCAATCCGAAAAATTTAATATCTCCAAATACAAAGATACCTACACCGTCAAGCTATTGAAAGCCATACGGCAAAAGGCGAAAACAGGTAAAACCCCTAAGCAGCCGCAGTTAAAGGTGGTGCATCGCCAATCGAGCGAAGATTTAATGAGCATGCTAAAAGCCAGTTTGGGTGGCAGAAAGAAAGCGGCTAAGTGATTTCTTTCTCTTGCTGCTATTTTTTCATGAGAGTGCAATTTCAGCGGTTTGAGATCTACGAAGGGTTAACATCTTATTCTGCTGTAAGCACGCAGGCAGCGGCTGATACAAAATAAAAAAACCTTCCGTGTGTTTAGCACACGGAAGGTTACAATCACTATTTCCCTCTTTTAGCTGATCAAGCCAATTTGAGGCAAAGTCCAGGGGCCATTGTTAGACGGGGTGCTTGAATTTACCCAGCGCAAAAAAGCCATTACATATTTACCCAGGCTACCCGAACCTGTTTCAATTTCGAACGAAGCCTTACTGCTTACAAAATAATGAGATGCCTTTTCGGGCGTTGGAATACCACTGCCCGGGTCGGGCGCAGGGCCAGGGCCCGGTACTTCGGGTTCTTCATCTACAAGCATGTACCGAACCTCTATCAGGTCGGCCAGCGGGTGCACGCTGGCGCGGCTCGAATCGCTGTCGGTGCGAACCTTAATTTTCAGGCGCCCTCCGCCTACTCCTTTAATACCCACAATAGGTACATCGCTTATAAGCCCCCTGCGGGTGGGTGTTTTATCCCGCTCTTTAATGTTTAAAGCATTTCTGTCATCCGAAGTAATAACAGCGCTACCGCTAATTCGGTTTAATAAGGGTTCAGCAAATAAGGCAAAGCTTTTAATGTGTGTGTTTACATTTTCGGTAATGGTGGTGGTGCGGATGTTTTTGTTGGTGTACTTTGGATACAGCACGACCCAATCATCCCTAAAATCTTTCCAGTCGTCCAATTCTGCGGTAATTAAGCCCAGCTCTTCGCCCCGGGCTGGCGTACCTGTTTCAAGGTGTGTCGTACTATCTTTCTGATAGTTGTCGAATTCGGATTTTGTTTCCGGAACCCTCCTTCTGTGTTGTGTTGTTGCCATTGGTGTTGAATTTATTGGTTAAAAAATAAGTTTCTATTGTATGATGCCGTCACCCTACTTTTCTGTGCTTGCACAATGCCTCCTTGTGGTTCCACAGAATTGCTTTGTGCTTGCACAATGTCTCTTTGTGGTTGCGCAATCTCTCCCTGTGGTTCCACAGAACTTCTTTGTGGTTGCACAATGTCTCCTTGTGGTTCCACAGAATTGCTCTGTGGTTGCACAAGGTCTCCTTGTGGTGGCTCAAAACCTTTTTTTGTATTATTTTAAAGAACGTTTTACATTTGGTTCCCCCATTTGCGGAAGCAAAGCAAGGTAAACCCATGCTCAATTTTGTGTAGATACTGTGTATATCCGTACATAGGGAAAACAGGCGCTAATAATTTTTTTGGGCAATGCCCCGCCATAAAACCATTGTGCAATTTCTTTTCGGCAAGCTGCTGCAAGTGTATTGTCCTTATTCTAAAGAGCGCAGCACTTACAGCAAGCGTTTCTGCTGCGATGAACTGATGTTTAACATCAGTGAGAAATTGAATATATCCATCACCCTGATACCCGGTGATGAAGTATTGTTCCATGCGCTGGGAGGTATCTTTTGCTCTGAAGCCACGGAAGAAAAAGCTGCCAGCTTATTTTACTGCTGCACCGATACAGAGCACCGGGATGAAGAGTTGCAATACTACCTGCAGATTTGCAAACGCAAGCAGATAACTTCTAAACCCCGTTTCCAACGCTTTGTAAAAGAGTTTTTTGGCGAAGCGGAAAATGAAAACCACCTGCCGCACAATCTCAACGAATGGATGCAATCGCTCACACCCGAAGAAACACTGCGCTTATTTAAAGCGGCAAAGAAAAAAGTGGAAAAATTGAAGGTGAATATGAAGGAGATTTAGGAGGAATAAATGATGGAGTGATTTTTTTGGTAGGCGAAAGACAATTAGATATTTTTATTCAATCTGTTTAGGTTCTCTCCTCATCAACCACTCCTCTCCTATCGGCACCTATATTCTTAGCCCGCGAACAATTTAATGTGTAATGCCTAATGCTTTAAATGCATCCTCTGCTTTTAATAATTTAGTAAGCATTATCATTGTCGGTAATATATTGTAATAATTAAATAGCAATGCCTAAGAAAGATTTAGAAACTTTTTGCCCGACAAACCGAACGGAGTGGCGACAATGGTTAGAAGAAAACCATTTATCCAAGCAATCGGTTTGGCTCGTTTGTTATACAAAAAAATCAAATGTTGCTACCGTAAACTGGAGTGAAACTGTTGATGAAGCCCTTTGTTTTGGCTGGATTGACAGCACAAGAAAAACAATTGACGAATCCTCTTTCATGCAGTTTTTCAGCAAACGCAAACCCAACAGCACCTGGAGTAAAATCAACAAAGAAAAAATTGAACGGCTTGTTGAAACCGGAATGATGACACAAGCAGGTTTGGAAATTATTGCAACCGCCAAACAAAATGGTTCCTGGAAAATCTTAGATACTGTTGAAGAACTGCAAATTCCCAAAGACCTGGAGAAAGAGTTCAAAAAACAAAAAGGTTCAAAAGACTACTTTCTAAGTTTAAGCAAGAGCATTAAAAAAATGATGTTGCAATGGCTTGTGCTTGCCAAACGACCCGAAACCCGACAAAAACGCATAGACGAAATTGTAGAGCATTCAGCCAGGCAACAGACACCAAAACAATTTGGACGCACAAAAACAGTTTAGAATAATTTGCCATAACGGGGATGCTATATTAAGCTTAAAGGAACACACTGCTAACCAACACCTATCCTTGAGTTTACTCAACCAAACCTTGTAGCGCCACCAGCCTGTCAGGAGAAGCTATAATGCCCGCAGGGGTCTCCTTTTTTTTCTTCCGAAAAAAATATTTTTTGTTATTTAGTGCATCATAAAATAAACTATATAACGTTTAATTATTATGGAAAAACCACTGGAACAAATGACCGATGCAGAAAAGGAATTTCTGAAAGGTCCGGTAAAACAAGTAATGGAAGTTTGCTACAATGCACACACTTCACAAAACACTGTAGTGAGGGGTAAAATACAGGTAGACAGCAAATGGAACCGCTTTAATTCCATTATCACCTTTGATAAGGAGGGCTATAAAATACATGAACAGGCGTTTGACAAAAGCGGATACGACATCCATAATTATAACGAAAGGCATCTGGTTACCGACACTATAGAATATAAAACCGGTGGTATACTTGTAAAAACTAACAGCCATATTTATAACGACAAATGGCAGTTGGTGTGTTTACGCGCTGTAAATGCCGATGGCACAATGTATTACCGGGCCGAATACACTTTCAACGAGCAGGGGAAGCAGACGGAATATTTACATTACCAGGGTGGAGAAAACAAACTAGCCAGCCGCACAGTTTTTAACTACACCGAAAAAGGCGACCAGCTTTCGGTACTCCAGTACACCGGTGACGGTGTTTTAAGACATGAAACGCTCTTTACGTACAACGACAAGGACCAGAAGACTGAATACATCAGCCGAAACACGGATAAAAAAGGGAGTGACTACAATACGAGAACTACCTACCAGTACAACGACAAAGGCGATTGTATTTTGACCCAGATTTTTAAGGAAGACGGAACTCTTAAGAGTTCTTTTTCGCATACCTATGAATATGACAGTGAAGGAAAAAAAATTGTGAAGCCCCCCAGGCCTTACAACCGCCATGCCTTAAAAGACGGAGAAAAAGAAACTGATGTAATCGATAGCCACGGCAACTGGATTAAGAAAACCGTCTTCTTCGACACAAGGCCCACCCATATTTTCGAGAGGAAAATAAGTTACTACGGTGAACCGAGCGAAAATGAGGCACCCTTTATACATCCACTAACTTTAGTAATAGAACCCGAAACAGAAATAGAGCAAAAGCCCTATGTGCGCGATAGTTTACCGGTTGAAACCGCGCAATGGCTGGTAAGTGGCTACAATGCACAAGCTGAATTTTTTCCACTGCTGCGTTACTACGCACAGGAGTTTAAAGAACTTCCTTCGGTAGTTGCTTTCACAGGGCCGTATATAGAAGCGATAGCTCTTAAAGAACATCTTGAAAGCAAGATGAGGGCAATAGAAATCCATTCACATAGAACCAACTGGGCCGGATGGGAACAAATTAATCGCTATACCCTTGTTTTTCCAGGGTATCCTTACGTGCTGCATGCCGTAGGGATCGGGGGGTATGATGAAGATGAGTATAAGATACCGCGCAACCTGCGCATTGACTCTCGTATAGAGGATAAAGTGTACCTCAGCCAGTTTCAATTGTTGTGCCCCAGCCCGGCTTCGGGCAAGCGCGATCTTTATTTTGAAGAGGAGCTAAAGGATTTTATAGAGTTTTGCTCCCTGCGCAAAAAACCCGATAAACCTTTTATTAATATCATAGAAGTAAGGGGCACTTCCTTTGCCCTGGCAGAATATGCGGTAGATGACGATTTTGAAATCAGAGACCTGGATGTAAATTATGGCTATGGGTTCGAAAAGTTTCACAACGAGTTGATGCAACGGTTTCATAAAAGCACCAAAGGACTTGTGCTTTTTCACGGTGAGCCGGGCACCGGCAAAACATTTTATATCCGTCATTTGCTCCGCAAGATGGTTGTCGCCCGAAAAACTGTCATCTACATGCCGCCCAACATGGTTGACCATTTGATAGAACCCGGTTTTATGACTTTCCTTTCGAACGAAATTAAAAACCACGCCAGCAACGGTCAGTTTTGTGTGCTGCTGATTGAAGATGCTGAGCCTTTGCTTGCCAAGCGCCAGGAAGGTGTGCGGATACAAGGTGTTACCAACCTGCTCAACATGACGGATGGTATCCTCAACGATATGTTGAGCCTGCAAATCATCTGCACGTTTAACGTGGATCTTGCCAAACTGGATAGCGCACTTCTTCGGCCGGGGCGACTTATTGCGCGAAAAGAATTTAAACCGCTTTCGGAATTAGATGCCAACCTGCTGGCCCAACGGCTCGGTATCAAGCATCACTTTACCGGCCCTGCCACACTCGGTGAAATATATGCGCTGGCAAAAAACAAGAATACACTGATCCATGATGTAGAACCTGACAAGGGCGCCTCTACTGCTATTGATGATTTAATATAACCTGTATGCAGCCTTGGAATAAAGGGCACAAACAAAAAGGGTTTCAGAAAACTGAAACCCTTTTTGTTACCAGATGAAGAAGATAATACTACTGCACTCTTCTGGCAACCACATACGATTCTTTGTAAACTGTAATGGCTTCACCGCTGTTCATATTTTCAGCACCCAGTTTTACAACCGAAGCACCTCCCGCTCCATTAATAATAGTACCGGATATTTTTACCCATCCATCAGCATTAGCGTAGGCGTTGTAAGTATTAGCAGTGAGCGCTGAAACGGTTGAAGTATAACGCTCTCTTGAAGTAGATGAAAAGTCGGAAGCGGAGCCTTCAAAAATAGTACTAAACGATGCAGCATTCGGCATGCTTTCGAAAGCAAACTTCATTCCTCCTGTGTTGGTTGCACTTGCGTTGGTGGTAAGATAGTATTCAAAAGTCCAAACTTCATTTGAAGGAACAGTGAACGAGATTCCGTCAATAGGACTTAGCGTATTGGTTCCACTATTGGTATAATCCGAGATGGTGCTTACAATGGCGCTGAACAGGGGCTTAGCCACATCATTGGAAGAAGATAAATCAATTGCTGCCGATATCAAATTTCCGGAAGTATCAGTTTTAACCGGCATGGAAGGTGTAAGCCCGCTCAAATTTAACCCGGTAAAAGAAGGTGAAGAAGAAGTATCAATATCCTGAGGGGTTGACAATGTTATTGAGCCTGCACCATTCGTTACAATCACCTGATTTGTGGTTCCGGTAAGGGTTGTTTTAGTAAGTGTATTACCAATTGAATTTCCAACAAGGAGTTCACCATCAGCAAAACTGTTTTGTCCCGTTCCTCCGTTCTGTACCGGCACAACACCTGTTACATCTGATGAAGCCAGATCAACGGCCCTTGTGCTTAACACTCCTGATGCATTGGTATGAACTATTCCTACAGAACTTAAGGACAAGAAAGTAATGGTTCCCGATGATGTTAATGAACGGGCACCGGTTATAGCTCCTGCGCTATTTACCCTGAATTCGGAGGCAGAACCTACCGAAAACTTAGCTGTTGGAGTAGATGTTCCAATACCTATGTTTCCACCATCGTTAAAAATATTGCTGCTATTGAGCACCCACTCTGTTCCATTCCAATATGGCGTATTGCCTGCCACAGATCCATCAGCTAAAATTCCGGTAGCTCCTGTTGCACCTACAGCTCCATCAAGTCCGTTAACTCCGTCAGCTCCGTTTGCACCAGTAGCTCCCGTAGCTCCGTCAAGCCCGTTAATTCCATCGACACCATTTGCACCAGTAGCTCCGGTAGCACCTACAGCTCCGTCTAATCCATTAATTCCGTCAGCACCATTTGCACCAGGGGCTCCCGTAGCTCCGTCAAGTCCGTTAATTCCATCGGCACCATTTGCGCCAGTGGCTCCGGTGGCACCTACAGCTCCTTCTAATCCGTTAATTCCGTCAGCTCCATTTGCACCAGCGGCTCCCGTAGCTCCGTCAACACCGTTGGTTCCATTGATACCATTAGCACCGGTTGCACCGTTGGCTCCATTGGTTCCGTTGGTTCCATTAGACCCGTTGGTTCCGTTGATTCCGTTGCTGCCGTTAGCACCTGCTGCGCCTGTAGCACCTGTAGCACCATTTGTTCCATTGGTTCCATTGGCACCGTTAGCACCAGTAGCACCGGTAGCGCCATTTACACCATTAGTCCCGTTTGTGCCTGTAGCGCCCGTAACACCTGTAGCACCTACTGCACCATCAGTACCGGTAGCTCCCTGTTGTCCTACAGCTCCATTAAGATTAACAGACCATGAACTGAAAGTACCACTACCTGTTTTTGAATCTACCCTGGCAGTGATAGCTCCTGTTGATGAGTTGTATGATGTTACCGAGGCAGTCATATAATGAGTGGCGTCATTCGCTATGATTATTGACTGGCCTATAGTATAGCTTAGGCTTGTTCCAACTGTGAAAGATAAACTTGTGTTCGGGTTAGAAATTGTAATACTTGAGGAAGAGGTAGTTGCAAATTTATCACCATTAACACCGGTAGCGCCTGTTGCACCTGTAGAACCTGTAGCACCCGTAAGACCCGCACCTGTTGCTCCTGTAGCGCCTGTTGCGCCTGTTGCGCCTGTAGCACCGGTAGCGCCATTGGTTCCGTTGGTTCCGGTTGCACCGTTTGTTCCGTTGGTTCCGTTTGAACCATTAGCTCCTGTTGCCCCGGTTACTCCATTAGTTCCGTTCGTTCCATTTGTTCCATTAGAGCCATTGGTACCATTGGCTCCATTGGTTCCATTCGCTCCTGCTGTACCTGTTGCACCATTGGTTCCGTTCGTTCCATTGATTCCATTTGCACCAGCAGCACCTGTTACACCTTGAATACCTTGAGCACCTGTAGCGCCATTCGTACCGTTGGTTCCATTCGTGCCTGCTGAACCTGTAGCGCCTGTTGCACCATTTGTTCCGTTCGTTCCATTTGTTCCATTCGTTCCGTTAGCACCAGGAGCACCTGTTACGCCTTGAATACCTTGGCCACCGGTAGCGCCATTGGTACCATTAGTTCCATTCGCTCCTGCTGAACCTGTTGCACCATTTGCACCGTTTGTTCCATTCGTTCCATTAGCACCAGTAGCACCCGTTACCCCTTGAATACCTTGAGCACCGGTAGCACCATTCGTACCGTTGGTTCCATTTGCTCCTGCTGAACCTGTTGCGCCAGTTGCACCATTTGTTCCGTTCGTTCCATTTGTTCCGTTCGTTCCATTTGTTCCATTCGTTCCGTTCGTTCCATTTGTTCCATTCGTTCCGTTAGAACCAGTAGCACCTGTTACTCCTTGAATACCTTGGGCACCAGTAGCACCATTGATACCGTTGGTTCCATTCGCGCCTGCTGAACCTGTTGCACCAGTTGTTCCGTTCACTCCATTCGTACCATTGGTTCCATTTGCACCAGTAGCACCGGTTACCCCTTGAATACCTTGTGCACCAGTAGCGCCATCAAGACCGTTGGCTCCATTCGCTCCTGC
>JAZKEP010000217.1:0-5640 GCA_040387015.1 Bacteroidota bacterium | reverse complement strand
GCAAAAATGAAATCATATTTCCCCGGAGAAGAGAAGGCTATTGAGGCTTACATTGACCTGATTTATAAAACACAAAAGAGCCAGCGTTTCTTTTTTGCAGAGAAGATGCTCCCATCGTTTCTCAGTAAATTGTTTGGGAAACTACTTCGCAAAAAAGCGCTGAAGGGAAACCGAACTACGCTGGAAGTATTAAGTGAGCTGACGAGCAACAAGCAACTGATTGCTGTTCTTACTGGGCAATTCGGAGATTATGGCTTGCCTCCATCACAAAGCAGTTTTTTAATGCATGCGGTGTTAGCAAAGCATTACATGAAAGGAGCCTGCTATCCTATAGGTGGTTCGCAACAGATTTTTCAAACTACGGCACCGACTATATTAAAAGCAGGTGGAGAGATTTTCACCAATGCCGAAGTGAAAGAGATTCTGGTAAAAGATAACAAGGCTATTGGCGTAAAGATGTTTGACGGCAAAGAATACTTTGCACCTGTAGTTATTAGTGATGCAGGAATTTATAATACCTACAAACATTTATTGCCAAAGAAGGACAAAGAGGAATTAAAAACTGAAAAGGTATTTGAAAACCTGAACCCTTCAGTAGGGCATGTGTGTTTGTATATCGGTATCAACGAATCAAATGCTAACTTAAAGTTAGGCAAAGCCAATTATTGGATATTCCCCGATAACTACGACCACGATAAGAACATCAAAACGTATCTCGAAAATCCGGATGCTGATGTTCCTGTGATATACATTTCGTTTCCTTCTTCTAAGGATCCTGATTGGAATAATCGCTTCCCCGATAAAACAACTATTGAAATTATCACACTGGCTCCTTACGAGTGGTATGCGCCCTGGAATGAAAAGCGCTGGATGAAACGCGGCACCGATTATACTGCTATGAAAGAAAAGCTTTCACAGCGGTTGCTGGAAGAGTTATTTAAACATCATCCCGATTTAAGGGGCAAGATTGACCACTATGAACTTTCCACTCCCCTAAGCACGCAGCATTTCGTGAACTATCAGTACGGAGAGTTGTATGGAATAGATCACGATACCAAACGATATGACCAGACATTTCTGAAACCCGGAACACCGGTAAAGAACCTTTACCTTACAGGGCAGGATATTGTAAGTTGCGGAGTGGGTGGAGCTTTGTTCAGCGGGTTGATAACAGCATCGGCAATTACAAAAAAGAATCTGCTGAACCGGTTGAAGTGAGAATTATATCCACCTCTTTTTTACAAAGTAAGCACCGAGTAAGCCGGAGATAAGGATACACAAACCAAAAACAAACACAAACGAATAAGGGCCGTCTTCGCCCGGCAGCTTTACGTTCATGCCATACAAACTGGCTATGAGCATGGGCACCGTAAGCAAGATGGTTACGGATGTAAGCCGCTTCATAATTTCATTCAGATTGTTCGAAATGATGGAAGCGAAAGCATCCATGGTTCCGTTTAAAATATCCGAATACATTTCGCTCATGCTCAGCGCCTGCTGATTTTCGATAATAATATCGTGTAATACATCCAGCCGCTCTTCATCTTTTATTCGTAAGAAATTACTGCGTTGTATTTTAAGCAGCAGCAAATCGTTGAAGCGAAGATTGGTAACAAAGTAGATTAAGCTCTTTTGAATGTTCAGCAACTTGGTTAAATCGTTGTTGCTCGAAGATTTATACAAAGCCTTCTCATAAGCATAACGTTCGTTGTTGATGCTTCTTAAAAACCGTTGGAAGGTAGTTACGTTCCTTTCGAAAATAGTCAGTATCGCTCCTTCAACATCTGAAGGATTAAAATTCTTTGGAGGTGTATTCAGCAGAAACTCGATAACCTCATTTTTATAAGCGCTTACCGTAATCAGGTAATCTTCAGTGCGTATAATTCCGATAGGGATGGTAATGTAGGAAGCTTCAATATCCGAAATGCCATCGTTTGGCAACGGTGTTTTTAATACAATCAGGTCCACTCCATCCTCGCTTTCATAGCGGGAGCGCTCATCAATATCGAGCGAGTCGGTAATAAAGTCAATATCAATAGAAAGCTGTTCGCTCAGCTTTTGTGTTTCCTCAGTTCCGAATGGACCATACAGATGTATCCAGCATCCCTTTTCGGGGCTGTTGAGCTTTTTTAAGCCCGCGCCTTCTCTTTTCAGATAAACTACCATCGTCCATTTACTATTGTGTTGGTGTAAGGGCGGCAAAAGTAAACGGATATGTGAAAAGGAAAAACGGGAAGTGTAAATTCGGCTAAAACTTTCCAAAGCCCCGCAAGCCATATTCGAATTTAGCTGTATTGGTTGTTCAAGTCCCCTTTAGGGGATTTAGGGGTTTTACGGAAACCCAAAATTAACCACCATATTACCTCTATCCTGAAAAACAAAAACCGGCTGCTTATGCCGGCTTTAAAATCATACTTCGTTTTTAAACAGTTTTGTGCAAAGCCATCCGTGTTAGCGGCTGGTTTTCCATTCAATTATTTTTTCTTTCATTTTATCAGGTCCGAGTTGAGGAGGATACTTAACGAAATCAATCACATTGCCTTTGCTGACTAATATAGTTTCACCATAACCACCATAAATATCTTCCGGTCTCCTTTTATGTTGTTCAACAAGCCACTCACCAAAAGTATTCATTGCAGTATCCAAGTCGATTTGAAAAACTGAAACCCCATCGGTTTCAAGTTCGTTAAGTATTGTGTATACTATCTTGCGTGATGCTATCTCCTGCCCAGACCAACCGACATATAAATAAACAATGGCCTTTTCAAGATTGAGCATCTCTTGGAATTCTTGCGGATTTGTCAAAATTTTAATCTTCCCTGATTTTTGCAAATCGTCTAATAGTATGTTGCTACTCATTGTCTTTAACCTTGCCGTTAACGTTTTGCAGATTTGCGATGGGTGGGTTTGTTACCACAAATGTTTATTCGGAGAACCGAACTTTCTGTAATCACAAAACTGTCTGCGGAACTAGATGCCCCGCCTATTGCAAATGGGCTGTTATAAGCCGTTTTTATTTGTCCGTCTATATTCAACCTACAAAAACCAAAATATAATCTCCATGTTTGTCAGCTTGACTAATGATTTCTTTTAATTCTTTGAAGTCTTCTAAAATATGACGTTGGTTATATGCTTGGTCAGGTGAATTGTCGTTGTGCCAAACCTCCGGATAAATTCCTTTGTCATTTAATTCTGTTTTATCATACCTTGATTGAATGGCATTCTCAGAAACTTTGTCAAGAAAGATGTTAAGATTAGAAATTGTAGTTGAGTCTAGGTATGAAATAATATTTCCATTCTTATAAAATTCAAATTTCTCGTCAGGTGTCAAATTGCCGAATTCTTGTTCACCTAGTGATCGACTAGGATTGAATATTTCCTTGAGAAGATCGATTGCGGAAATGTCCGACCCTTTAGATAAAAGATATTCAAGTCCCATGAACGAGCCTTGAAATGTTATTTGATTTTTTGCGGATGATCTGTCAAAACTTGCCTCTTTGCTAGACTTCAACTGTGCAAAGGTGTCGAATGATATTCTGTATAATGTCGCTGATTGGCTCATATTGTCGAGTAGTCTTAAAATGGCTTATAACTTCTAAATCCCCTTCCCTTATCCCCGCTCAAAATATAAAAAGGTTCTCATTTTGTCCTGCTGCGGAGCAAAATGCGAACCTTTCATATTAGCAGGTCAATGCCTCCTGCCTTTCAGCTATCAAAACTTTCCTTTCAGGTATCGGTCTGATTCCTTTAGGTATGGGTCTCATCCCTTTAGGTATGGGTCTGATCCCTTTAGGTATGGGTCTGATTCCTTTAGGTATGGGTCCGATCCCTTTAGGTATGAGTCCGATCCCTTTAGGTTTGAGTCTGACCCCTTTAGGTATGAGTCCGATCCCTTTAGGTATGAGTCCGATCCCTTTAGGTATGAGTCTGACCCCTTTAGGTATGAGTCCGATCCCTTTAGGTATGAGTCCGATCCTTTTAGGTATAACTTCGGAGCGTGCTTTTTTGTTAAAACATTGAATTTATGAGCAAAACCAATGAATTGGATTCTACCCTTTAAGGATTTTTGAGATTGCCCCAAACGACTATAAGTAGCCTGGTTGCGCTTAAGTTAACAACCAACAGGTTATTAATGTTTCAAGGAGCGCTGGAAGGGCACCGTGATAGGAAGTAAAAACGTACGTAAACAAGTTTATAACAGCTTAAAACATTTTGTAATTACCTAAAACATAAATCTAGTCTGCGAAGGTTCTCATGTGCAATGCCTAATGCGGGGCATGGACCCTGCGCACTTTAAAAAAGAAGAAGCGCACAAAGGAATTGAAGGAGAACTTTGGAGGGTTTATGTAGGGGTGGGGAAGGGAATGTATGAAGTGAAAGAGTTGCGTGTATATTTGAGTTAGCGGCAATGCAAAAAGAAAGCAAGACATTAATTTTTCTCATCGGACTACTTCTCATCGTTGGACTATTGGGTGAGTTTCTTTTTTATTTAGACATTACACAATTCGGGACAGTTACACAGACAGGAACTGCTATTGGACGACTTGGTGGACTAATTCTGCTTTTTCGACAGGGGACACTTACCAAAAGCAGATCGTTTTTCCAACTCACAGTTGTTCTTCTCGGACTTACAGTTCTTGGAGCAATAATGAAAATTATGCATTGGCCATTCGCAAATCTTATTCTTTTAATTGGACTAATAGGTATTCCGACCATCTATTCATTTCATTTTTTTAAGAAAGCAAAAAAACATCGTCTTGACATTTTAAAATTTTGCTGGGTGACAGTTTGCTATGTTTCAGCTATTTTCTTAATACAACATTTTCCATTTAGATATGAACTGCAAACTATCGAAGGGGTTTTATTTCTAATAATGTTTACGGACTTTGCTTACGGACAGTATCGCACAGACAGACAGTCGACAAATGAAGATACAATCAACGGTTGACAACTTTAGCCCGCGAAGGGCCTACTATGTAATGCCTAATGCGGGGCATGGACCAATTTACATTTCAACCAAGCCATCATATACCTTTTCGGCAGGGCCTACCAGAAAAATATTCCGGAAGCCGCTTCCCAGGGGTTCAAATTTTACTTCCAGCTTTCCTCCGGGGGTTTCAATTTTTACTTCACTCATCAGCATTCCGCTTTTAGAAGCAAAGGCGAGCGAACTTGCCACTACTCCGGTGCCGCAGGAAAGAGTTTCGCCCTCCACTCCTCTTTCGTAAGTGCGCACAAAAATTTCATCCGCACTTTTCTTCTCCACAAAATTCACATTGATACCTTTTTTGGCAAAGTGCTCGGAGTAACGGATTCGCTGCGCTTCTTCCATAATCCTCAACTGGCTCACATTATTTGCAAACTGAACGTAATGGGGCGAGCCGGTGTTCAGCACAAAATCGTTGTTGTAGTTTTCAATAGTGTCCACATCTTTCATTTGCAGCGAAACCCGTCCATCGCCCAAAATCTCCGCGTTATGCTCGCCATCAATAGCAATAAATTTACACTGCGAAGAAATAAGACCAAGATGATGCGCAAACTGAACCAGGCACCGTCCGCCATTGCCGCACATAGAACTTTGGTTGCCATCGCTGTTGAAATACACCATCTCAAAATCGTAGCCGCTTTTCTCCTGCAGGT
>JAZKEP010000216.1:38443-47228 GCA_040387015.1 Bacteroidota bacterium | reverse complement strand
CCATAATGGTATTCTTTATTGGGTCGTCACCAATATTTACCTTCTGCGAAAACGGTCTTTCGCTTAATTGCATTAAGGTTCCTCCGATATTGAATTTGCTGCTGATACGGTAATCTAACCGGGTTCCGTACATGGTGCGCACCTGCGTGGCAAAAAGGTTATTGTTCTCAAAATCAATTTTTACCTGTTGTCCGGAATTGATAATTCCTGCATCAATAATGGTTACCCGTCCAAGGTTATAATCAACCGTATAATGTGTTCCTTCCGTCAAACGCTGCCCACCTGCAGTTACTACTACTGAGCCACGCGGAACGTTACCCGCACCTAAAGAGATTTCCCGGTTATTAGAACCCCTGTATTGACCCTTAACTACAAATCGGTTGAACTCGGGAAACTGCTGCGCCCGAAATCGTGTGGAGTCATAAAGCTGATCATATACATATTGATCAATAAAATTAGATCCGGTACCACAGGCTGTGAAGGCCGCACGGAGATTATCCCCAAAAGGCTCTTTTACCGGAAAAATCAACCGGCCGTTTTGGGTTAGTATAGTTACACCAGAAACAAAATCGAACAACCCATCAGGTTGGGCATCATTGTTCATGTTCAGATTATCAAGGTTCAAAACGCGGAGCAAAGGAGTGCCTGTTATACAGCCCTTTGGCATATATCGTTTCAAGCCGCCACCCGGATCGTTATAATAAATATCTAGCCTGAAATCTTCGTTACTTACATTATAGGCCCCAAGTGAGGAAATGTTTTTCATCATCAGATTCCAGATAGGAAGATTCACTCGTACGGAAGTTCCCTTCAACATTTTCAAATAGAGAACTTTAGACGTTGCATTTGAATCGGGTGGCACCTGATTGCCAAATTCCCCAACTTGGAAAACTGATCCGTTGTATTCGTATTGAAAGGCCACTGCCAGAACTTCATTAGGATTTAGCTGTGTGTTTAGAGAGATGTAGCCGAGCTGACGGTTGAAGGTAAATTCTGTTTCGTTCAGTTTACGGGCATATGTTTTTTCAAAATCTTGCCCCTGTGAAAGAGAAAAATTGTTTTGTAAAGTGGCTACTACATTATCAACGAAACGATAGTTAGGATTTGAAATCAAATTTCCATACAAATTATTTGCTTCGTTACGTGGACGGGAATCGCCTCCGGAAGTGGAAGTTACATTAGGAGAAAAAGGCGTTGCTTCCCCTAAGTCCATCAGCCCGGCAACATCGCGGACATTCTGTGTGGTTCCGTTCCGGTTCGTTACCCAAGCTTCTATACGTGTGATGTTTACCACCGTTCTGATGTTGGGCAAACCGGAAAGCGCATTGTCAAACTGATCACGGAAATACTGAGCAAGGAAGAAGTGCTTATTTTCTTCATATTGATCGGATCGGATTTCGAAGTTCTGCTTCTGCGCTCCGTTCTCAATAATCATTGTTTCTTTCTTAGACTTTTGCTGAGAAACTACACTCGTCCAGGTCAGCCTTCCAAACTGCAACTGGGTTTTCAAGCCAAATAAAGTCTGACTTCCTGTAATCAACCGTGTTTGAAGCGGCAAACTTACATTACCCGCTTCTATTACCTTGATTATATCATCTTCATCTCCGGTATAACCAATCTTCACCTGATTATCGAAATCAAACCCTGATTGAGTATTGTACTTTACGCCTAATTGTAACTTGTCTCCGATCTTCCCAATCACATTGATGTTGATATTCATATCAAAATCAAATCCGCCCGTTTTTTGATTACGTAAAGGAATATTCGGATTGGCCGTTTTTTGTGTATTGCCCCCTAAGGTCATCTCCACATTTCCCTGCGGTTTGATTTCAATTTTGCTGCCTCCAAATAATTTATCGAAGAATTGCTTCTTTACCTGAATAGGCGGAACCAGACTTTTATCTTCAACCAGATTCACCGCGTTCTGCCGATCCTTCCAGTAAGCTTCCCTTTCCTGTTTTTCAGTATAAGAAAGATAATCTTCATAGGTCATGTACATAGGGGGCTTCACATTCTGGCCCGCAACCTTTTCAGTAACCACGTACATACCCGTTTCCGGGTCGTACTCAACATTCTCTACAATAGCCGGAGGATCTTTAAGGTAGAATGGATCTTTGGATTTGTCAGTCACGAAATCACCTTCGCGCTCTTTAATTGGATATTTAAGGTCGGGAGAATCAGGGGCCGGAGTGGGCATTGGTGATGGTGAAGGAATCTCAAAAAAGCGAGAGCGGTAACGAAAATGACCATTCCCCGCGTACGACACATACAACACGCCTATACAGGAAAGCGCCACGACACTGCTGAATATTTTCTGCTTAACTCTCATTATCTCACTTCAACTTCTTGTTGAAGAATTAAAGGATTTTATAATTGTTTTAATGCTTCTTTAATTAACCCTTCTACACTCCAGCTATTGCTACCAGTCTGTAACTTTACTAATGTTTTATCTGCAGCCTGCTTATTGAAGCCAAGAGCAAGGAGCGCAGATAACGCTTCCTCTTTCATTGTATTGTTTGGCGTGGATATCAAAATGGAATCTCCCGAAATTTTCCCAACCTTATCTTTAAGCTCAAGAATGATGCGCTTGGCAGATTTTGGACCGATTCCTTTAATGCTTTGAATCATCGCTTCATTCTCTGAAAGAATAGCATTTCTTATTTCATCAGGCTTGAAAGAAGACAGCATCATTCGTGCAGTGGCAGCACCAACGCCCGAAACCGAAATCAGCTTCTCGAATAAATCCTTTTCCAACTCTTCAAAAAAACCATAAAGATCGAATCCGGATACGGACTGATTTTCAATTTTTACAATAAGCGAGGTATGCAAGCTGCAGGTTTCCAGTTTCTGAATTTTCTCGAAAGTATTCAGACTGATCTTAACCATATAACCTATCCCCCCTGTTTCCAGAAAGATATGGGTGGGGCTTTTGAAAGTAATTTTACCACTAAGGTATGCTATCATCCTTGATTCGTTATGGGTTAATAGTCAACCGTTAATGGTGAATATCATTCACCATTAATTAATAACTAATGACAATTAACCTTAGGTCGCTAATGTAAATTTTCAAGGGTAGAGTTGCGCAATAGAGAGGATTTTAGGTGGTTGTATTTATTAAGAGTATTCTGTTGGACTGTCTATTTAGCATGTTCAAATTGCATCAATTTTTCTGAAAAGGCAAGTAGTTTACTTTCCTGAAACTTATCAGCCAGTAATTGAACACCAATCGGTAACCCGCTTTTATCTGCTGCTAACGGCAGCGATATAGCCGGAATGCCCGTAAGATTTGCAAGTACTGTATAAATATCCGCTAGGTACATCTCTACCGGATTGTCTGTTTTCTCGCCTAATTTGAAAGCTACAGTTGGAGACGTTGGCATTAAAATGAAATCATAGTCTTTAAATATGGCGCGAATTTTATCAGTAAGAATTCTTCTCACTTTCTGCGCGCGGGAGTAATACGCATCGTAATAGCCCGAACTAAGAACAAAGGTTCCGAGTATGATTCTGTTCTTAACTTCCTTACCAAATCCTTCTGTACGCGAGCGCCTGTAAACAGTTTCCATTTCGTTGGCATTCTTAGAACGATAGCCATAATGCACCCCATCGAACCGGGCAAGATTTGATGATGCCTCTGCTGTAGTAAGTACGTAATAAGTAGAAATTAAATATTCAAGTAGATCGAATTCAGTTTCCTCAACAACATGTCCATCGTTTTTCAAATTGCTGATCAAGTTTTCAATGGCAGATTTTACTTCGGTGCTCAAGCCATCGCTCTTTAAGGTGGATGGGAAAACCGCAATACGCGCTTTTTTATCAAAACCTAATTCAGATGAATAGGTTGGAACTTTTTCCGAAGAAGAAGTTGAATCATAATTGTCTTTACCCGAAATAACTTCCATAATCAAAGCAGTATCTTCCACCGAATGGGCGAAAGGTCCTATTTGATCGAAAGAAGAAGCGTAAGCTATTAATCCCCAACGTGAAACCCTCCCGTAAGTAGGCTTTAAACCCACGATACCACAAAACGAAGCCGGCTGACGAATAGAACCACCGGTATCCGAGCCCAAAGAAGCATGACATAAGCCTGCCTGCACTGCAACTGCCGAGCCGCCCGATGAGCCGCCCGGAACTCTTGTGTTATCGAGTGCATTTAACACTGTGCCGTAAGCTGAATTTTCGTTGCTGGAACCCATTGCAAACTCATCGCAATTAGTTCTGCCAATAATAATGGCATCTTCATCCAGAAGCCTTTCAACTACCGTTGAATTATAAAGTGAGGTAAATCCTTCCAGAATTTTAGAGCCGGCTGAAACTTTATGCTGCTTGTAACAAATATTGTCCTTAATGGCAATAATGCAGCCGAAAAGCTTCCCGGTCTTTTCTCCGTTTTTTATTTTTTTATCAAGAAATTTTGCGCGCTCCTTTGCTTCTTCTTCAAAAACCTCCAAGTAGGCATTCAGGTGTTTATTGGCTTCAATCCGCTGTAAGTAAGTATCTACAAGGCTTTCACAGCTTTGTAAACCATCTTTCAGATCACTTTGAGTTTGTTGTAAAGTTTTTTTCGACAACTCCGCCACTTCAATTTGCTTTAAAAATTGATTAAGAGATTATTTTATTGTTGGGAAAGATTACGCCTTCTTTTCTTCAGAAGTTTCTTTGGTTGGGGCGGGCTTATTTTTCATTCCGTCTTCTATTTCCTGCTTGATATTGGATTTAGCCGAGTTGAACTCGCGAACACCTTGCCCAAGACCACGCATTAACTCAGGAATTTTTTTACCGCCAAATAAAAGGAGTAAGGCTAAAAGAATCAGGGCTATTTCACCACCACCTAATCCGAATATCTCAGCATACTGAACTTGCATGATTCATAATTTAGGTAACAAAGCTATCAGAAAATGCTGAAATGGCAAGGGTTTTAACGTTCCCGGCTTCTAGTTTGCCAACCACAACTCAGGGTCTAATTTGTCTTTACCTCGCCATATTTCCATGTGAACCTTGGTTAGATCTTCGTTCTTGTCGTTATGAAGTTTTCCGAGGGATTGCTTAACGGCTATTTTTTGGTTGGGTTTTACCGATACCGTTTCAATATTGGAGTAAACCGTAAAAAACTCACCGTGTTTAACGATGACACAATTTTGTGTGGTGGGAAGAGAAAAAACACTTACAACAGTGCCTCCAAAAATGGAACGTGCTTCGGCTCCTGCTTCCGTTTTAATATCTACTCCGTTGTTTTCCACCATCACTCCTTTTATAACAGGATGTGCATGTTTGCCGAACGGGCTTACAACATGGCCGCGTATTACCGGCCATGGCAATTTTCCTTTATTATTAGAAAAACTGGTAGAAAGCGCCTGCTCTTCCGGAGTAAGAGGCATTGTTTCGGTGGTTCCCTTTTTGATAACAACATCTTTTGTGGTTCCCGGATTTTTGCGCGCCAATTCTTCTGCTTTCTTTTTCGCCAACCTGATTTCTTCCTCAATGATTGCCTGAATCTTATTATTAAGTTGCTGAATCGCCTTGCTTTTTTCTACCTGAGACTTCTGCAGTTTTTTTTCCTTTTCTTGTAATAAAGCAACGGCCGCATCTTTCTCCTTCTTTTCGCTTTCGAGGGCTTCCTGTTGTGCGGTTTGTTTCAGCAGCAGGTTTTCTTTCTGCGTCTTATCATCCTCTAAGTCTTCTTTCTTTTCTTCCAGTTCGCCAATTGATTTTTGAATAACCTTTGCCTGATTGCGCCTGTATTCTGCAATTTTCAGCAGGTAGTTGTACCTCCGTATAGCATCGTAAAAAGTAGGAGCTGAAAGAAGGAAAGCAGTTTGGTTCTGAAGCATAATATTCTCATAACTCTTTCGGAGCAGTCGGGCATAATCAGCTTTCATTTTTTCAACTTCGCTGCCTTTGGCAACAATATCCTGCTGCGTTCGGTCTATTGTTTCATCTAAGTCATTGATCTGGTAGTTGATATTGTCAATCAGCTTTTTGCGCGATTTTATTTTTGCCTGAAGCGAAAGAATTTCGCTCATGTTCTTACTCTTTTTTGCGTTGGTGCTTTTTATGGCGGCTGAGATAAGTTTTATTTCATCCTGCAGCTTTTTCATTTGCTTTTGCAGCTGTTCTTTCTTCTGCTTGGCTGTTTGCTGCGGAAAGGCCGGACCCGGCAACAAACAAAAAACGGTAAGTGCTAAAAACACAAAAGCACGAAGATTTCGTATTCCGTGTTTTGTGTTTCGTAATTTATATTTCACTCTACTCGCTTAAATTTTTCACTTACCTCAAAAGGGAAAGTGAGGGGCTCATCGAAACTTATTTTGAGGATGTCCATGTTCAGTTTAGCAGCATCACCGTTTCGGTTCATGGCGATGCTTCGCTTGTAAGAGAACGGTTTGGCCTCTGAATAATTATACGCGTCAAAGGTAATGGTCATGTCCTGTTTCAACAGTTTGTCTTTCAACAGAATTTTATTGTAGGTGTAGTGTGTGGTGTTCACCCAAATTTTTTCCAGCACCTTATCCGATTCAAGATAAAGCACCGTGTTGCTGTCTTCTATCCCTGCCATGGAAGCCTTTTCACCAATTGAAATTTTTTCTCCCGCAATAATTTCCTGCAGCATTTTAAAATTAACGGGGAACAACAGCCAGCTTTGCAGAAAACTGAAATCGCGCACCGAATACTCATTGGTTAGACGATTGATTACGTGAAATGAATCGGGCGTAATGAGCACGCGCACACCTTCAAAACCCATCATGCCCAAGCTCATCCAAATCAGGCTGTCCTTTTTTACGCGGATGCTTCCGGTAAATTCCTGTTCACTGCTTCCGTCATTCCAAACCATTCGGGTTCGTGCCGAAAGTGTTTGGTATTTAACCTGCTGCGATGAGATTTTTGCCGACAGCGAATCATAATTCAAAACGGTTGTTGAGTCGGAATTGTTTTGAGCGGAAGAAATCAAGAAGAATAAAAGGAGAAGGGAAGTCAATAAACTGATTCGTAAATTCATACATTGCTTTAGGTAAAGAACGTGCCAAAGATAATATTCAGCATACAGGGGTAATTGAAATGCAAGTATCTTCTTTTTATCTTTGAAAAAATATGCCATGAAAAAAATAGTTTCTGTCCTTTCAGTTCTAGTACTCTGCTCATTTAATCTGCCTAAAGAAAAATTTGTTTCGAAAGAAGGCGGTTTCTCTATGGAGGTTCCTAAAAACTACCGCGCTGAAGAGAGCACCGATGCCATGGTTCCGGTTACCATCTACTCCCCTAAAGAAAACGATGCCGATGATTTTATTGAAAACATCAGCATTGTAACCCAGCCGTTTACGGGCAATGCGGACGCCTACTACAATACTTATCTGCTGGGTATCCTGCGCCTGTTCAAAGATTATAAGTTGGTTGACAGCGGCACTAAAACCATTAACGGGCAAAACGCTCACTGGTCGGTTTATACTTTTACTTATGGTAACTATACGGCTAAAGTGCTTGCCTACTATTTTTCGTTTAACGGAAAAGGATACGCGCTTACCTGTTCGGCCAAAGAAAATACTTACGATAAGTATCAAAAGAAATTTGAGGCTATTGCTGAATCTTTCGCAAAGGAGTAAGAGTTTTTTACGGATGCTCTCCCTCGCATCTTGCCAGTTTCATCAAACCAACACCCTGCGCGGTTACTCTAAACTGCTGCCAGCCGCTACGTTCAATCAATCCTCTTTTTTTAAGCGAGCGGATATACTTGCCCAGACCAAACCTTGAAAGACCGGTTAGTTTCATCAGCTCGGGATAAGCTCCGCCTCCTTTGTTATAGAAGTGCAGCATGAGCCGCGCTGCATTCTTTACCGCTTCATTCCTTACTTTATTAAATCCTTCCTTCTTGAGAAGAACGTGAAGCCGAAGGATATTGTCATGATTGAGGGGTAAGAAAGCGGGAAGCGGGGGCAATTCGCTGGGATTCCCCTTTCCGATTTCGGAAAGGTTTATCCAGCCTTTAGTATTGCCTTTGCCGTTTTCGGAAACAGGCCTCCTAACGTTGGCATTGCCATTGTCTGTTTCAGCAGTGGCTATACTTGATTCAGTATTGCCATTGCCGATTTCTGGAACAGGCCTGCTAACGTTAGTATTGCCATTCCATTTTTCTGTAATGGCTATACTATTGTCGGTATTGCCGTTCATTTTTCCTGTAGTGGCAATTTCATCGTCAGGAAACGTATTCCCCTTTTTTGCAAGGGCTATCCTTGCCCTTTGGGCCTCACTTTGCTCCAATAAAACGGTTATAATCTTGTTCAGACGTTCAACTTCTGATTTGAGATGGGCTATTTCTAAGTCGCTCATGGCTTTGTGGTTTTATTCAAAGGTACAAAATGCCTTAGAAATTCAAACTTCTTTTCCGGTAGAAGTTGAAAGAATGAATGGATGAGAAATGGAGAAAAAGTAGTTGCTGAAAAAACAGTTGGTATAGCAACTTACTTTCCCGAAAACCGTGCTTTGAGATAAGCTACTGCCTTTGCATGCGCATCTTGCGCATACTCTTTGTTATGCCTTGAATTGCTCGGGTTCGCAAACGCATGAAAGCTGTCGTAGTTATGAATGGTCACTTGCTTCTTCGCGCTTTTCATGTTTGCTTCAAACTGTTTCACAATTTCAGGGGTGATGTGGCCGTCTTTCAACGCAAATATTCCAAGCACATCGCAGTTGAGCGACTTTAATTTCTTTGCGTCCGATTCGGGCATGCCATAATACATTACGCAGCCTGCAGCCTGCTTACCTTCCAATATGGCTGACTGCAGCGACCAGG
>JAZKEP010000216.1:10775-38433 GCA_040387015.1 Bacteroidota bacterium | reverse complement strand
ATTTTTGCTTTCCTTCCGGCCAAAGCAATAGCGCCATTAATAATGGCCTTGCTGCGCTCTTCATTCATTTCGCCCATCAGCTTTTGCGCCTCGGGTACGGTGGTTGCAACTTTGCCATCATATAAATCTATCGCATAAACATCAACGTCTCCCAGTTCTGCGCATAATTTTTCAGCTTCCTGTTTTATGTAATCGTTTAGTCCCCACCATTCGTGGTAAACAAAAAGCACCTTAGCTGTTGGCTTAGGTGACTTTATCAGGTAAGCAGATGCTTGTTTGCCATCCGTAGCCTTAAACGGAATAATTACACCCTTAGGGTTTTCGAGGGTAAAAGGTTCGGGTGTAAGATGCGCACCGGCAAAAGATTCATTCATAGCCAGCAAATTATTTTGATGGTTGACAGAGCTATTGATGCAACAGGAAAAATTTTGGGCCTGCACACCACAGCCTATAATCAGTAACAAAAACAGCAACTGTTTATTTTTTGTCATCTTTTGGTTTGTTGTTTTTTTGAGGTAAAACTTTTTGAATGATTTTAATGGGTAACAACAGTAAAGAGAAAAGTGCCTGAATTAATTTCATGGTGTATATTTTCGATAAAGCTAAATTTTTTTGGTTTTTAATTATTGATAGGCAACGGTTTTTAATTTTACCTCGTTCTAATACCATGAAAAACTTTCTTCTTCTTGCTTTAATAGTTGCAACCGTTTCTTCCTGTAATAAAAAGTGCCATCATCAAAACTCTGATTTATGCGCGGAGCCTGAAATAGGAATTGGAGATTGTATTACCGATTCCAATGTGCTGAAAACTGCTCTCCTTGGTAAATGGAACTGGACTCAAGCCTCTGTATGGGGGCGGGTTGAAAACCCCTGTATCAAAAGCCTGAACTATACCTATGAGTTTTTAACTGACGGCAAAGTGAAGGTGTATTTAAACGGCAGCTATTCGGCTACCGCCAATTATACCTTTGGGCATGTTTGGACAAGCGTAATTTCAATTACTGATACAACCACGGCTTCCATTCACCCCGAAATTTACAATACGCACGGGGCCGTACGTCTTTGCGGTAACTATCTCATTATTGATAATTCACCGGTTGACGGACCTAAGAATACTTTTCTGCGAGAAAATTGATCCTCTAAATTTTTTGTTTTCCAAATTGGCGGGTGTAAGTTCGCACCTCACAATTTGAAACTACTTTAATGAGCATTTCGCAATTCAATTTTCCTACTACCATTCGCTTTGGTGCAGGGGTAATAAAAGAACTACCCGATTATTTAAAGAAGAATAATATACAGCGTCCGTTGGTAGTTACTGACCCCAATGTGGCGCAGCTGGGTTTCTTCAAAACCATTGTTGAAGATTTAAAGGCGAAGGGCTTTGCCGCTGAAGTATTCAGCAAAATCAGTAAGAATCCGGTAAAGAGCGATGTGTATGCCGGAACTGATGCTTTCGATAATCACAAAGCCGATTGCATTGTAGGAATTGGCGGAGGGGCTGGCTTGGATGTGGCAAGAGCTATTCTACTACGTGTTAATCACCGCGAAGATTTATTTAAGTATGACGATTTGATTGGTGGCGATGTTTATGTAACCAATGATGTTCCTCATTTCGTAACGGTTCCAACCACTGCAGGAACAGGAAGCGAAGTAGGTAGAAGTGCAATCATCTCAGATGATGTAACACATCAAAAGAAAATTCTTTTCTCGCCTAAGTTGCTCGCAAAAATTGTTTTTGCCGACCCGATGCTGACGATGGAACTTCCGGGTTTCATTACAGCTGCCACCGGTATGGATGCGCTTACGCATAACATGGAAGCGTTCCTTGCAAAAAATTATCATCCTATCTGCGATGGTATTGCCTTGGAAGGAATTAGATTGATTTCTCTTTCGCTTGAAAAGGCGGTAAAGAATCCAGATGTAGAATCACGTGCAAATATGTTACTGGGAAGTATGATGGGTGCCATTGCATTTCAAAAAGGATTGGGAGTGGTTCATTCATTAGCACATCCACTTTCGAGTTTGCTCGACACACATCACGGACTTGCCAACGCTGTAAATATTCCTTATGGAATGAAATTCAACATTGCTGGGTTTGAAGATAAATTCAAACGTATTGCACGAACTTTGGACTTGAAAGACGAAAGCGGAAACGGTGTGGTAAATTATTTATTCGATTTGAACACACGCATCAATATACCGCATAAGCTGAGAGATATTAATGTAAAGGAAGAGCATCTGGAAACATTAGCTGATTTAGCATTTGCCGATTTTGCACATCCTAATAATCCAAAACCGGTAAGCAGAGCAAATTTCAGAGCACTGTATGCAGAAGCACTTTAAACTATGAGCAACAAAATTAAAATAGGACTCACCTACACCGAAGCCCGCTACGAAAACTATCCGAAGTGGATTAAAGGCGATGATGATTCTATTGAGATTATAGAACTGCATTGGGAGAAACATAACCTCGATGAGGTATGGGATATTATAGAAGACTGCGATGGAATTGTATTGACCGGAGGCATTGATGTGCATCCGAAATTTTATGATAATGAGCGCTTGGTATTTCCAAATGGCGATGGAGTGTTTAATGAAGAGCGCGATGAATTTGAGATGCATGTTTTTGAAACCGCATTGAATTTTAATCATCCTGTGCTTGGTGTTTGTCGCGGACATCAGTTAATCAATGTGGCGCTTGGCGGTCAACTGATGCAGGATTTAGAAGAGGGAGGTAACAAAGATCACCGTAGACATAATGATAAAGACGGTGAGCATGAAGTAAAGGTGGTAGAGAATTCTTTGCTCGCTGAAGTCACTCAATCAATAAAGGGAGAAATAAACAGCGCACATCATCAGGGCATCAGCGTGGTTGCCGATGAACTGATGGCAAGTGCCTACTCGACCGACTTTGTAATTGAAGCAGTGGAATGGAAAGATAAAGACGATAAACCCTGGATGCTTTGTGTGCAGTGGCATCCGGAAAGAATGAAGAGCGATTCTGCCTTTTCGAAAAATATCAGAGAAAGATTTTTGCAAGAAGTAAAACGAAATACAAATGAAAGTAGTCAACCCGGCCACTGAAGAAATAATTGCAGACCTTAAAGAAGACAACAAAGCATCTCTAAAAAGGAAATTAGAAACGCTGCGCAAGGGGCAACAAAAATGGAATGCCGTACCATTAAAGAAGCGCGTGGCTATTCTAAATAAGTTTGCTGATTTGCTGAAAGAGAACATAGAAGAATGTGCTCGTGTACTTACTAGTGAAGTAGGTAAGCCCATGCAACAAAGCCGCAACGAGGTAAACGGTGCACGTAATCGTATAGCTTGGTTAACTGCCAATGCCGATAAGTATTTGAGTCATGAAACAGTAGGCTATGATGGCAACACCACCGAGGTAATCATTTATGAACCATTGGGCGTGGTATGTAATATCAGTGCATGGAATTATCCTTATCTGGTTGGCACCAATGTGTTTGTGCCAGCATTATTGGCAGGCAATTCTGTTTTATACAAGCCATCCGAATTTTCTACACTTACCGGCTTTCAAATTGAGAAATTTTTGAAAAAAGCCGGAGTGCCTGAAAATGCTTTTCAGGTGGCAGTTGGAGCGCGTGAAGTGGGTGCTTCTTTACTTGATATGAATTTTGACGGGTACTTCTTTACTGGCTCGTATGCAACAGGTAAATTCATTTACGAGAAGGTAGCTTCTAAAATGGTTCCATGTGGCTTAGAATTAGGGGGCAAAGACCCGCTGTATGTGGCAGCCGATGTAAAAGACATTAAGAGTATTGCTGCCGGTACAGCTGATGGCGCATTCTACAACAACGGGCAAAGCTGTTGCAGTGTGGAGCGCATTTACGTGCATGAGAAAGTTTACAACAAATACGTAGAGGAGTTTGTGAAAGAAGTGAAGAGTTACAAATCAGGCGACCCTACTGAAGATGGCGTTTACATAGGTGCACTCACTCGCGAGGCACAATTACGTGTTGTAGATGCTCAGGTAAAGGATGCCGTAAAAAAAGGAGCTAAGGTTTTAACTGGTGGCAAAAAAGCAAGTGGTAAAGGTCATTTTTACGAGCCAACGGTTCTAGTAAACGTGAATCATAAAATGAAAGTAATGCGCGATGAAAGCTTCGGACCGGTTATTGGCATTCAAAAAGTAAAAAGTGATGAAGAAGCATTGCAACTGATGAACGATACCGAATATGGATTGACATCCGCAGTTTACTCATCATCTAAACAACGTGCAGAAAAACTTTTAGCTCTAACTAACAGCGGAACGGGTTACTGGAATTGCTGTGACCGAGTGAGCGCTGCTCTGCCATGGAGCGGACGCAAACATTCAGGCTTTGGTTCTACTCTTTCGCATGTTGGCTTACGCGCATTTACCAAGCCAAAAGGCTTACATCTTCGCAAATAGTCCGGTTTTAGATTCCATTCTTCGATAAAAACTGATTGAAATATTTCAGTTTTAAGGGCAGACTATTACCTTAGTTACCATAAACTCCATTCGCATGAAAAAGACGCTCGTTTTCATTTCGATCTGCGGATTCGTATTCGCGCTATCCAATTGCAAAAAAGAAAAAGATACTCCTGATGATACTTACGTTCCGCCTGTAGGAACATCCGTCATTGCTTCATCAGCACAAAGAGATAACGGCAATGCAGCAACCGGTTATACTTATCTGACTTCGGGTGATTACATCAGTTCGGGTATTCCGTACAACTACTATATCCTTACACCTGGCTCTAATGACCCGGCAAATGTTTTAGGCCGCACAGGTCATAATGCAACTATTCCACCAACCTATACTGCGGTAAATGCTCCTAACGGAGTTGAGGTTGTTGCACCCAATTGCCTTCAGTGCCATGGCTCATACCTGAATGGAAGTTTTGTTGTGGGTTTAGGAAATGCAGCGGGAGATTTTACAACCGATCAAAGTAATTTAGCCAATACTGCCGATGGTCTGATTAATACCTTAGGAACTCCTCAGGAAAAAGCAGCTTATGCGCCATTTAGTAAATCAATACATGCAATTGGGCCCAATGTAGTTACAGAAGTAAGAGGAGTTAATGTAGCTGATAAAGTTGCCGCGGTTCTTGCAGCTCATCGCGACCAGCATTCGCTTGTTTGGAATGATAATCCGACTATTTCAATTCCTACAGAAGTAATTCCTACAGACATTCCACCTTGGTGGCATATGAAAAAGAAAAATGCCATGTTTTATAATGGTATGGGGCGCGGTGATTTTGCCCGCTACCTGATGGCATCGAGTTTATTAACTATGGTTGACTCATCAAAAGCTAATGAGGTGAACGAAAAATTTCCTGATATACTTGCTTACATAAAAAGTATTCAACCTCCAGCTTATCCGCAGGGGATTGATGCTAATCTTGCCTCTGAAGGGAAAACCATTTTTGCCGGCAACTGTGCTAAGTGCCACGGTACTTATGGTGATGGCGCAAGCTATCCGAACTTGTTAGTGGAACTTACCACCGTTGGAACCGACCCCAAGCTGGCGAATGCATACAATTTAAGCATTTACAATGTGTTTAAAGATTGGTTCAACAACGGCTGGTTTGGAAAAGATCCGAATGGAGCTGAACTCGTTCCTGCTAATGGCTACGTAGCGCAACCACTTGATGGCATTTGGGCATCTGCTCCTTATTTACACAACGGTTCTGTTCCAACTTTAGAAGATTTGCTAAACAGTTCGCAGCGCCCCGCATATTGGAAACGCACTTTTGCTGATAATGATTACAATTATACCAAAGTGGGATGGAACTACGCCAACCCGGGTTCTAAAACTGATAAAGAAACTTATGACGTTTCTATAGATGGTTATGGAAACCAGGGGCACACTTTTGGAGATGCGCTTACTACACAACAGCGAACCGCACTGATTGAGTATTTAAAGACGCTGTAGGAAAATTAACGGATGAAGAATTTAAAATTCCTATCTCCGAAACCATTGCCCTTTACTTTCGAAGATTGGATAAAACATCCCTTTGCGCAGCGCATACGAATGTTGTGTGTGGCATGGGCAACGCAAGGTTATGGGGCGCCTGTTACCATTTACTTCTTTTATCTTTTCAAGATTATTTTTTATGTGGCTGGGTGGATTTTCTTCTGCTCGCTTTCAAATTCGCTGGGCGATTTTAATGAAATAGCCAAGTGGTGGTTTGTACCTGAGGCATTACTGAAATTTGTTTTGTGGAGCATATTGTTTGAATTGCTTGGCTTGGGGTGTGGTAGTGGCCCGCTTACTGCCAGATATTTCCCTCCTTTCAGCGCTCCGCTCCATTTTGCAAGGCCGGGAACGGTGAAGATGCCTTTATTCATAAACCTCCCATTCATCGGAAGTGACACCCGAAACATATTGGATGTGCTATTGTATGTATCCTTACTTGGCTTTTTGCTGAAAGCACTAGTAGCACCAATGGTTACTATTCAAATGATTGTTCCTGTTATTGCATTAATCATTGTTTTGGGTGTATTAGACAAAACCATATTTCTTGCAGCACGGTCCGAGCATTATCTGATAGCTTTAGTATGTTTCCTATTTGCGGGGGAAGAAATTGCCGGAGCAAAATTAGTTTGGATGGCTATCTGGTGGGGAGCAGCGGCTTCAAAATTTACACATCATTTTCCAACGGTAGTTGGAGTTATGCTTAGTAACCACGCGGTACTCCGCTGGGATTGGTTCAAGAAAAAACTTTATAAAAACTATCCTACTGATTTGAGACCGAGTTCTCTAACAAAGTTGCTTGCACATATTAGCACGGTTGTAGAATTTACATTTCCATTGTTATTGCTTTTAGGAGATGGAGGAGCGCTGACAACCCTTGCACTCATCAACATGTTCATATTTCATGTTTACATTACATCTTCGGTTCCAATGGGTGTTCCGCTGGAGTGGAATGTGGTTATGGTGTATGGAGCGTTTCTGCTGTTCGGCTATAATGCCGATGTTTCTGTGCTTACTTTACATTCCTCGGTATTAATTGCAATTTTATTTGTTTCGTTACTCGTTGTTCCTATTATAGGAAACCTCTTTCCGCAATGGGTTTCCTTTTTGCTTTCGATGCGCTACTATGCAGGTAACTGGGCTTACAGCATTTGGTTGTTTAAAGGAAATACCGAAGACAAATTAAACCAGCATATCAAAAAAGCATCTCCAACTGTGATGCATCAGTTGGCTAATTTTTATGATGCAGACACTTCCCAGTTGTTGTTCTCCAAGGTAATTGCATTTCGTGCAATGCATTTGCACGGAAGAGCATTACAGATTTTAGTTCCAAAAGCAGTAGATGATATTGAACGGTATGCATGGCGCGATGGTGAGTTGGTAGCGGGAATTGTTCTCGGTTGGAATTTTGGTGAAGGGCATCTACACAATGAGCAATTGCTAGCTGCTGTTCAAAAGCGATGTAACTTTCAAACAGGAGAACTGCGCTGCATTTTTGTGGAGTCGCAACCAATACATCAACAACATATGGATTGGAGAATAGTGGATGCAAAAGACGGGCAACTTGAAAGCGGGAGAATCAGCATCAAAAAATTGAAAGAGTTACAGCCGTATTGAGAATGCTTTAAATCATTCCTCAATCATCGGGAAGTTTTCATCTTTGAAGAACAAATTACAATAGATGAAGGACGGAATTTATTACAGCGACTACTTACAACTCGATAAAATTCTCGGTGCTCAGGAATTGGAAAGTGGTAAGCAAGGAAGGGAGCATGCTCATGATGAAATGTTGTTTATCGTAATTCATCAGAGTTATGAGTTGTGGTTTAAACAGATTTTATATGAAGTAAGTTCGGTGATGGATATTCTTTCACAGCCGAACATCAGCGATAACTCTCCTGATTTGTATATCGTAAATCATCGTTTAAAAAGAGTAGTGACTATCCTGAATGTGCTGGTTGATAAAGTCAACATCCTAGAAACCATGACTGCACTTGATTTTCTTGATTTCAGAAATATTCTACGCCCCGCTTCAGGTTTTCAAAGCATTCAATTTAAAGTGTTAGAGGCAAACTTGGGTTTGCGAATGGAAAACCGCCATGGGAAAGAATATTATACAAGTCAACTAAAACCCGAAGACAAAAAAATTATTGAAGACGTTGAAAAAACAAAGCCGCTGATTTCGCTGGTGAATGATTGGTTAGAGCGCATGCCTTTTTTTGATGAAACAAAATATTGGGATGGATGGGATAAAGACGGACTCAATCATCCTTTCTGGAAAAAATACCTTGAAACTTATACTGCAAGTTTAGTGCAGGGAGAAAAATTTAACCTGAGTCGCTTTGAAGAATTATTTTTTAGCGAAACGAAAAATGCTGAATGGAATTTGAGTTGCGATGCGCGAAGAGCAGCGTTGTTCATTATGATGTATCGTGATTATCCATTACTGCAATTGCCATTTCATTTAATCACAGCACTATTGGAAATTGATAGTTGTTTGGCAAACTGGCGCTACCGACACATGGGTATGGTTCATAAAATGATTGGCTCAAGAACAGGAACAGGAGGCAGTACGGGAAAAGATTATTTGAAAGGTGCGCTTGATAAACATTACATTTTTGCAGAGTTCGCGGAACTTACTTCGTTTATGATTGAGCGGAATAAATTGCCACAACTCTCTTCTGCTTTGAAAACAAGATTGGGTTTTGATGTGTAGTTACATTACGTCCTTTACCATCATCTGTAAACTCACTTTTTCGTTCCACACATTTTCTTCAATGTGGTAAGCGATATCGAATGGTCCGCTTTTGACTAGATTAAATTTGGGGACCATTCCAAAGCCAATTCCATCTATCACATTGCTTCCGTTTTTTTTAACAGAGAATTTGATGTGCTCTTCTTTTACAATTTTACTCCAACCATTGTCCTTCACACCTTTGGTAACAAATACAGGTTTCATATTGCCTGGACCGAAAGGAGCCATCTGCTTCATTATGCTATAAAACTTAGAGGTTACTTCTTCTAACTCAATCTCCGAATCAATTTCTAATTCGGGAATCAATTGTTCATCTATAATTCTTTCGCTTACCACTTCATCAAATTTTTGCATCAGCGCGCCTACGTTTTCTGGATATAAAGTTAAGCCCGCAGCGAACTTGTGTCCGCCAAATTGAATGAGTAAATCACGGCATTCGTAAATAGCTTCATACAAATCGAAATTTTTTACCGATCGCGCTGAGCCTGTTATCTTACCATCACTTTGAGTTAATACAATTGTTGGGCGGTAGTATGTTTCTGTTAAGCGAGAAGCGACAATGCCGATTACTCCTTTGTGCCAATCAGGATGAAAAACAACGGTTGATTTGCGATTGATGAGTTTTTCATCACTGCCAATTATTTCAAGAGCATGAGCGGTAATACCTCTATCCAAGTCTTTACGTTCATTGTTGAGTTGATTGAGCTGAAATGCATTTGCTTCGGCATCGTAGTCTATGTCTTCTGCAATCAAAAGCTTTACCGCGTGTTTTGCATCGTCCATTCTTCCTGCAGCATTTATGCGAGGGGCAAGAATGAAGACCACATCCGTAATCGTCAATTCTTTTTTAGCTCCTGAAATTTCAATCAGCTTTCGCAAACCTGTAACGGGATTCGAGTTTACTTTCTTCAAACCATGCCAAGCAAGGATTCTATTTTCACCAGTAATAGGGACAATATCTGCCCCAATGCTCACACATACTAAATCAAGAAATTGGTAACATTTCTCTAATGAAATTCCATTTTGTAAGCCAAACGCCTGAATCAACTTAAATCCGATTCCACAGCCGCTTAATTCTTTAAAAGGATAATTGCAATCATTTCTTTTCGGATCAAGAACAGCGATTGCTTTCGGAAGGTCTTCTCCGGGATTGTGATGGTCACAAATGATAAAATCAATCTCCTTTTCATTAGCATAATCAACTTTGTCATTTGCCTTTATTCCACAATCAAGTGCTATGATGAGTGAGAAATTATTTTCAATAGCAAAATCAATTCCTTTGAATGAAATTCCATAGCCCTCTGAGTAGCGATGCGGAACATAGTACTCTATATTTTGATAAAATTCTTTTAAGAAAGAATAGACAGTAGCTACTGCAGTGGTTCCATCCACATCATAATCTCCGTAAATCAGAATTTTTTCATTCCTCGAAATAGCTTCGCTTATTCGGTTGATAGCTTTATCCATATCCTTCATCAGGAAAGGGTCATGAAGTTCATTCAAATCAGGGCGGAAAAATTTCTTTGCTTCCTCGTACGTATCAATTTCACGCTCAACAAGTAGCTTGCAAACAATGGGATCCACTTTCAACGATTGCTGAAGCGCATTTACTTTTTCCTTGTCAACTTGTTTGAATTTCCAGCGGAGTTGCACATTGTAAGTTTAATGCATCACTACAAATTTCCGGGTAGTATTTCCGTAGCGAAGAAAATATATTCCGCTTTCATATTTGGCAGTTGGCAATTGGTAGTATTGATCAATCGGAGTCGCCTCATAAATTACTCTTCCGCTCATATCAAAAATTTGTAAGGGAAGTTTGGCCATAGGGAGTTGTAACCAATAAATCATTAATTCATCATCGGTCGGATTGGGAGAAATTCGCAATTCGTAATTCGCAACTTGCAATTCTTCTATAGCGCTGACCAAGACAGTTTGCTGCACTACACAGCCTAACGAATTTCTTACATAAACCGTGTAGGTTCCATTGGCCGGAATGCTAAACGTTGCTGTTTGCTGGTAGTTTGAACCATCCAGCGAATACTCGAGCACTTCATTCCCTGCGAATGCAACCACCGTAATATTTCCGAGAGTAGAATCGGTTGCAGCAATAGTGTTGATGCTACTGATAGAGATAGCATCAGGGTAATGAAGTTCCGTAGTAGTAAATCTTCGGCAACCACTGGCCGTTTCTGTAACAATGACCGTATAAAATCCAGGCTCCATACTCAAACACTCTGGTGAGGTGGGTCCATGTGACCATAAAATAGAATAATCAAATACGCTTCCGCTATCTACGGTTACCGCCATGGCGCCATCGTTAACAGATGCGCATGTGATGGGGACCTTATCGATGTCAACATTAAAATTACAGGAATCACAATCGAATTGTTTCAGATTGGTGAGGGCTCGAAATAAATTCAGCCGGCCACCGGTGACCGTAATGTTGTTTAGGGATGAATTCCATTCTGTTCCATCAAGCAGATACTTTTTCATTAGCAATGAAAGTGAATCCGGATATTCTTTATACGTATCTATAAATGCTTTACAGGCTGCTGAAAACAAAGCCCCCACCGCTCCAGTCGCATGTGGAGCAGACATCGAAGTGCCTGTACTATAGCCGTAGCTACCCAAGGCTATCGGAACAGTAGAATAGATGCCGGTGCCCGGTGCGCCCAAATCAATACTTATTTTGCCATAAGCGGAACCCGCATTTCGTTGATCGGTGAGCATGGTATTGGTAACAGTAATGAGATACTTGCTGGGGCACTCGGTGGGTATGTCGTGTACCACATCCACATCAACATTGCTGTTAGCAGTTGCTGCCACACTAAGAATCCCTACGTAACCCATTGAATCATACCAAAGGCACCAAATAGGGTAATCAAGCGGATTGCCGTTGTTCACGCCAAAAGAGGTATTAGTAGCAACTATAAATGCCCCTTGGGAGCCTAAAGTGTTATCATAATTAATTCGCATCATGCGTATATATTCATACGCCTTTACCACATTGCTTTCTATTGCCAAACCATAAACTACTGGAAGAATTTTTGCGCCCCAACAAACCCCGGCAACCCCTTTTGAATTATTCCCTTTTGCCGCTGCAATACCTGCGCAGTGCATGGTGTGAAAATCAATACCTTGTGTAGCACCATTATATGCGCCTACATTCCATCCATGCACATCATCAATATATCCGTTGCCATCATCATCAATTCCATTTCCGGAAATTTCTCCGTAGTTAGTGTAATAATTCATGTCTTCATGGTAGAGGTCAACCTTACTATCTATAATAGCTATCACTATCGAATCGCCATCGGCAGTTATTGCATCGTTACTGATATCCCATGCTTCGGTGGCCTCTATATCAGCCCCGGTAACTCCACCGCTCTGACCAGTGTTAAACATACTCCATTGCAGGTTGAAAAAAGTATCGTTCGGCACTAAGGAGCGTTGCTCAAAACTGTGATTGAACTGCGCCAGTTTTACGTGCTCATTTTGGCGAAGCGAGGAAAGAAATTCTTCGGCTGAAAAAGTAGTGTTCCTTTCAAGCAGATAAATATTCATCCGTTGCGAAAGGCATTCTTTTGCTTTTGTGTTAGAGATATTTAAAAGCAGTTGCTCTACCGAATGAGATGGTTTGAGCATTACAATAAACTCATTCAGAATTCGGTTGTCTTCTTCTTCAAATTGAGAAAAGGATGTTGTTGGTGATAACACCAACAAGAGCAAAACAAAAAGTAAGGCAAGAATTTTATTCATACAAAACACGATGGGATAAACCCAATAACAATAACACGAATATACAGATAGAAAGGTTAAGCGGGGTTGGCTTTAATCCACTCCTCGGCAACATGCATTACTTCTTCACTATTCCATTTATTCTCAATATCGGGCAGCGTCATTAGTTTATTGAGCAGTTCGTTTTGCTTTTCTCCACGCTCTTTGGCTTCCGAGTAAGACAAGTCACTAAACGTTACCATGGAATAATGGGTCATAAATTGTTCGGAGAAAGTTTCCGCAATCTTCGTTTCAATTTTCAGGCGCAACTGAAAATCTTCTCTGCCGCTTAGGTCACGCATTTCAATATAGTTGTACAGTGCCAAATCTAAAATAGCATCGCCATTGGGTTTGCGCTGTTGCTGAAATTTATCGAGCACTTCATCCCAGTTTTCACCATAGGTACTCAGAATATCATCCAATTCGTTTACATCTTCAAAACCGCAGTTCATACCCTGCCCGTAAAACGGAACAATGGCATGTGCCGCATCGCCAATAAGGCAGGCGTGTTTGTATTTCCACGGGTAGCAGCGAATGGTAACGAGCGATGACGTAGGATTTTCGAAAAATGTTTTTGCCACATCGGGCATCAGCAAAAGAGCATCGGGAAAAAACTTGGCAAAAAAATGATTCACCGCATCGGCATCGTTCAGCTTCTGGAAAGAGTTTTCTCCGCTGAAAGAATTAAAAAGAGTAAGCGTAAAACTACCGTCCATATTCGGTAAGGCAATAAGCATAAAACTTCCCCGCGGCCAAATATGCAGCGCATTTTTTTCAAGCTGGTGAGTGCCATCTTCCCTTGCAGAAATGTGCAGCTCCTTATAGCCATAAGGCTCATGCTGCTGGTCGATATTAAAGTTGGAGGTTATCTGCATTTTGTAACGCACCTCGCTATACGCTCCATCAGCACCGAAAATAATTTCGGCATCATTTATTGCAGTTTTTTCACCTTCACCATTTTCAAAAATAAGTTGATTCTTGTCGAAATCAATCGCTGTGCAGCGTTGGTCGAAATAAAAATTTACACCTTCTAACTTATCTGCTTCTTTTACCATTAGTTTGTTCAGTTCGCCACGACTTACTGAGTAAATTGCCTGACCTGCTTTACCATATGGAATAAGTTTAGTGTTACCCTGTAAATCGTGAATCATTCTTCCTTTCATAGGGATAGAAATTTTCTTCACAGCTTTATCGAGTCCTATTTTTTTTAACGCCTTCCAGCCGCGGTGGCTAAGGGCGAGGTTAATAGAGCGCCCCCCAACAAAATCAGCAACGCGCATATCGGGCCTGCGCTCATATACGCTCACCCGGTGTCCGCGCCTACTCATGTAGCAGGCAAGTAGCGAGCCCACTAAACCTGCACCAATTATGGTTATGTGTTTTTGCATTGGCGGCTAAGGTAATAGTGAAAACGGGAAAATTTATTTGATTTTGCCCAATTGCATCTGTATAAGTGTTCCTCTGTTTCTGCGACACTATTCAATGCGCATAGTCCGGTAATTTGGTATACCTAAAATTTATCAAGAAAAGGATCCTCAGAAATGACGGCTGCTTATTGAAGTCGAATAAGAGCACCGTCATTCCCGAAATAATTCGCTACTTTGCATTCTGGCAAACACAGCGCAATGATTGATTTTATAGAGGCGATAAAAACCTCTTTTCAGATAGATAAAAAATATAAGGAGGCAGAGCAAAAGGGCTATCACCCTATTGACCGAAACCTGTATAAGGCTTATAATAAGTTTCGCCCCAATGGAGCGAAGCCTCTTTTCTGCTACTTACCGTACAACTCGCTTACGTTTTCCTTTGGCGGGCAGGTGTTTGTGTGCTCTTATAACCGCGATATAGAGTTGGGGCGCTATCCGCAAAACAGCATTGACGAAATATGGAATGGTGCTGAGGCCCAAAAGTTGCGCGAACATATGTGGCACAATGATTTGGACTACGGTTGCCGTCACTGCAAGTTTTTTTTCGATAAAGAAAAATTTACCAATCTGCGCCCGTTGGTGTTCGATAAGTATTATAAAAATACCGATGCTGCTTTTCCACAGGTGTTTGAGTTTGAGTTAAGCAACGAGTGCAACCTCGAATGCCAGATGTGTCATGGCGAAGTATCGTCCAGCATCCGCAAAAACCGCGATAAGCTGCCCCCGCTCCCTATGCATTATGATGATGCATTTGTGCAGCAACTGGCTAAATACATTCCGCATTTAAAAGAAGCGAAGTTTTATGGGGGCGAGCCCTTTCTTATTTCCATCTATTATCAGATTTGGGATAAAGTGCGGGAACTGAACCCCAACCTCGATTTGTTTGTGATTACCAACGGCAGCCACTGGAACAGCAAGATTGAAAAGCTGGTGAACGAACTGAATTTTGATGTGGCGGTTTCGATTGATGCGTTTGATAAAGAGAAGGTAGAGCGTATCCGCAAAAATGTGGTGTATGAAAAGCTGATTGATAACATTAAGCGTTTCAGCGAAATATGTACGCGCAAAGGGAAACACTTATCGCTCAGTTTCACCGTGCAGCAGGATAACTGGGAGCAACTGCCGCTTATTATCAATCTGTGCAACGAGGTGAATGCGTTTATTTATGTCAGCTACCTGGAGCGACCGGTTCAGTTTGCGCTCAGCAGCCTTCCTCGCAGCGAATGGAAGAAGGTGCGCGAATACATGAATCAGTTTTCGTTTCCGCGCCTTACTTCCAAGGAGCGGCACAATGCCAAATGTTTCGAAGATTTTAAACATTACTTAGATACTTATATTGCTTCCGATAATGAGAAAAAATATCACGACTATAAATTTGGTGATGAGGCAGTGCCCGATTATGCCAGCGATGAGAACTCCTCGGTGCAACCGGTGAAGCCACTTACTTCTTCTTCCGATTTCTTCGACTGGATCGAAAAGCAATATGCAGCTGATAACACATACGCTAGTATAGTGCCTAAAGATATTTTGCTGGGAAACATTGATTCTATTTTGGCAGAATACAACGAAGATGATCGCGCCATGCTCCGTGGCTTTATGGTGAACAGCAATTTTTCCAAGTCGCTGGCTTCTATGCAAAATCATCCGTTAGAGCAATTGAAAAAGCAAACACGGTTATCGTTAGAAGCGTATAAACAAAAGTTGGTGGGAGCATGAAGAACGTGGTCTATAATTTGTTGAGTAAACTTTACACGGGCAAAGCCTCGGGTCCCGGCCTGCCGGGCGAAACCATTGCTGCTTATAATGCCGCCCGCAGTAAACCGAATGCCACACATATCTGTCATGCGCCTTTCAGCAACATGTATTTTAATGTGCATGGCGACTGCGCCCCCTGCTGGCTTACTTTTATTGAGCCCGATTCGTATCCGGTAAAATCTATTCGCGATATATGGTTTGGTGAAAAGTATCAATCGCTTCGCAACCATCTGTTGCAATATGATCTTACACATAAATGCAATGTGTGTTTAAAAAATTTGCAGGGAGGGAATTATACTTCGGTGCTGGCCAGGGCTTATGACATTAACGAGCCGGCTGAATATCCAAGCATGATGGAGCTGGAACTCTCCAATACCTGCAACTTAGAATGTGTGATGTGTATTGGTGAGTTGTCATCATCCATTCGCAAAAACAGGGACCATCTTCCCGCCATGAAAAATGCTTATGACGATAACTTTGTGCAGCAGTTGGAAGAGTTTATTCCTCACCTGAAGGAATTGCGCTTTAACGGAGGCGAGCCCTTTCTTATCAATGCAGTGTTCAAGATTTTTGAGAAAGTAGAAAAACTGAATCCGAAACTCAAAATTGTGATTGCCACCAATGGCACGGTTATGAATTACAAAGTGAAAGAGTGGCTGGGTAAGTTGAACATTCACATCAACTTTTCGCTCGATTCGCTGACGCCTGATATTTATGAAACCATTCGCGTAAACGCACACTTCGACCGGGTGATGGAACATTTTCTTTTTTACCGCGACTACACCAAAGCGAATAATCGTACCATGTGCCTGATGGTAAACCCCATGCGCAATAACTGGCACGAGATGCCGGAGTTCATTCGTTTTGTAAATACGCACAACATAAATATCTGGTTCAATACTATTCATCGGCCGGTGGAATGGGCTATCTGGTCGCTGCCGCGCCAGGAACTTTCTAAAGTGTATGAGCAACTAAGTAGGGTTCAGTTTTCGAAAGAAGATAAGCAGGGTTCTCTTTCTTCCTACAATCTGAATATTTATAAAAACTTAGTGAGTGTTCAGATAAAGAACTGGCTGAGCGAAGCCACCGAAAGTGAAGTAAAGAAAGTGACAGAGGTTTCGGTTGTTACTGAAGCAGAAGCAAAGGAATTGTTCGAAAAGAAAATGACCGAATTCGTTTATGCCAAGTTCAACGAAGGTGAGGAACAAAAGAAATATCGCCTTCAGAACCTGTTTCTGAAAATCAATAAATTGACAGAAGCTATTAAGGAAAAGAATGGCGTGGTTGATTTTTATAAATCGGTGCTGATGTCGCCAACTGATATTTTTTATCAGGAGTTAGAAACACAGAGCGTAAATACTTTAGCTGAAAATTTCGAAATACATTTTGTGCAACCTCCTACCGTACGCTTAAAAACTGTTCCATCATAAGCTGCATTTGTTCAGCATTGGTTTGATTAAACCATCCGGCAATAAATAAAGGTGATAAGGTCGAAAGATGACCCAGTGCCTGATTCCTTTTTGCATGCGCTTCGATATATTGCGAGAAGGCGGAAAGTTTTTGCTGCTGTTCTTCCAATGAATGATCGGAATCGAATTTATCATGCAGCGAAAGGAAACAGGCTAATGAATCCTGCAGTTTTCCTTTAGGAGTGGCTATGAGCAATTGCTCCAGTTCTCTTTTCATTTTCTTCTCTTCATCAAACAGTCCTTTACCTTCAATAGAAGTAATGGAAAGAAGCACACTTGAAATTTTTTCGACAGACCAAACCACAGAAGGATCAATTTCTACAATCGCTTCCGTTTCAGTAACAATCTGAGTCACCTTTTCGTCCTTCTGTTTCAAAACCTGTTTGCGCTCTTCCAGCCAGCCTTTTAATTGTTTGATAAAGTCGGTGTAAGCATGAATGCTGAGGTTACGCGGTAAAGTAGCAGGGCCTTTTATTGAAGGAAGCGGATATGATTCAAGGTATGCCAGAATTTCTTCCTGTAGCTCTATGGTTTGTTCGCGCAACGAAAGTTCGAAAGGTGTAAAAACGGCATTGAAATAGAGCGCGATATTTTTAGAAAGGCAAAACTCTAACATGCCCGGTAACTCTTTCCAGTTATAAACGATAGGACAGGCTGCAATAGAAATGAAAGTCTTTTTACGTTTCGAATAGTCCATGAAATATTCAAGATTCTCCATCACCTTTTCATAGTTGCCATTGACCCTTATCTTTTGATATGTTTCCTTTACTACCGAGTCCATAGACATGATAATGCCGGCATGTAAACCCTCCAGAAGATTTTTTATACGATTGTTTAAGAAAGTGCCATTCGTAGTAATATGGATTCGTATGCTTGGGTTTATTTTCAAAATGCGTTCCCAGATGGATAGATATATGTCAATCATGAAAGGTTCTCCGCCCAGAAATTTGGCATCGGTCAAATGCGGAATAAATTCTTCGAGCTCATCTACAAATTTCTCGTTATAGGGAGATTCGATAGCAGGGAGCTTTTCTCTGTTCTTGCGGATGCTGGAAGAGAAATATCCGTTACACATCACACACTCTAAGTTGCAGGTATTGCTCAGCTCAAACTCCATCACTTTCGGATAGCTTATTTTTCCGGTAAACTTATTCATAAGGCTGTTGAAGCGCGATGAAAAAACTCCGGCACCAAATTCATCGTAGTATTTTGCGCGCACGCCATGATAGTTCCCTGCTTCAATCATTCGTCCGCATTCTATACAGCCGCCTCCAAAATTATTGTCGCGTATATATTCCCGAAGTTCATTCGCTTTCTCACCCTCCCACATCTGTTTAATTGATTGCTGTGGCCATTTACCCAAGATGTGTTCTGTATTGTAGCAGCAGGCGCGCGCATTGCCGTTTTGTTCGAAGTTGATATTAAGAGAAGGGGCATGACATACCAATCGCTTGTCCGTATTAATTCGAGACTGATTGTAGGACTTTAATATTTCAGGAGATAGTATCATTCAAACAGGTGGCGAAGATACTTAGAATGCCGTATGGAATTGGCTATTTCTTGTGGTAGCGAAGGCGGCAACTCAGTTAATTTATACTTACTCATCAATTCGGCTAATGCCGAGCGGGAATAAAAATCCTGTTTTGAAACTTTTTTTGATCGCCATTCTTCATTCTGCCAGTGAACAAAATACCAGTTGCTTGGAAAATAATCCGCGTGCCAGATATAGCGGCTTGTGATATCCCAATGGTCTTCATTACTTACGTTTTTGTAAATATATCCCTTCAGGTGCTGGGCGGCAATGTGATGATTCAGGATATCAATGGGTTTGTGCCAGTCGATATTGTGTTCATTTACAGAGGCCGATGCTTCTTCAAAACAAAGCTGCATCACTTTACTATGCTTCGGACATTTCATCACATTACCTACCACGCTCAGCTCATGATGGCTTCTGAAAAAATATGGTTTGTCAAAATTAAATGGCTTCAGGCAAGTGATATCCATATCTACCCACCAGCCTCCGTGCTCATACAAAAGCTTGTAACGGAAAATATCGGAGAAGCCTGCGTAGCTTCCTTTACCATGACCAAACGTATTTGCATTTTTATAAGCAAATACCTGCGATGCGGGAATGATAGTAGAAGCGTCTCCTGTTTCTACACCTTCAGGCAATTCGTTTTCAAGTTCATTATAGAGCCACAACTTAAATTTATGGCCATTGGCAAGAAATGAATGAATAGTGAGTAATTCCAGCGCACTAAGTTGATCGCCTATCCAAAGTGAATTGATGGTATCGCTCTGCGGCTCTATGACAATACCTGTTCTATTCTCGATGGCTTGCCATACATCCCACTTTGTATTTGCCCAATGATGATAAACATGCACGAGATGCGGCTTAACTTCTTTCTGTTTTTCGCTTATGTCAAAAGAAAGATTGCCTTTGTGAACCATGGATATATGGTTGTAGTCTGCCAGGAAATTAAATTCAACAGGAAGAGTTGGATGTTTTTGCAATCCATTTTCCCACACGGTTGCAATGAGGGTCCCCTGGTCGCGGGTTTTCCATTCGGGGTTTTCAAAAATCTTCAAGGTCTTCTCATGCCATGAATCGAGAAAGGCATGACTCTGTGCATTGAAAACAAATACACCTCCATTCCAATGTTGCCAGGTAGAATCGGGCACTTTGATTCCGAAGGTTTTATCAATTTGTTCCTGCAAATGATTGCAACGGCAGTCGAATACATCATGCCCGTGAATAGTCCAAACGTGGCTGTTGTCTTTATCGCAACGATAGTCGGTGGTGCTTTCGATTAGGGCGATGGCATTATCTTCTTTCTCGTAAAGAATGGCATTGCCGTCCTTATCTATCCATACCTCATTTCGTTTATCTAAAATGGCATCTTCATGAAGTTTGTATTGACGGGGAGACAACCAGAATTGAAAACTAAGCCAGGCATAACCAAGTTTGTTTTTCTTTATTTCAATAAACTCCTGTAAGAGCTTTTCTTTCTTGACTGTATTTTCTGCTTGCCGTTTTAAGTGATTATACTTTTTAAAAAGCCCTCTCAACTCTATCTCCCATTTTTCATATTGTTCAATGCATCCGCATTTCACAGCTGAGGGGCTGAACCTATCTAGCACACACAGATCGGGAGCAAAAATGACAGGGGCTTGAAAGAGGCTGAAAACCTCATCCACTTTATCATCCACGGCAACTATATCCGTATCGAGATAACAGTAAGTGTTGCCCACCGGAAGGATTTTGTGCAAGGCGGTTTTTAAAAAAATACTTGCCTGATGATGATTGAAATGCGCAGGCGTTTTGACATCTACAATCAAATCATGCTGCACCGGAATTTCATTTCTTGAGGAGTCCGTAACAATAACTATCCTGTTTTTAGAAAACTGTTTTAGCACAAGCAGAGAATAATGAAGTGCATCTATGTGTTCTTTTGCTCCGCAAACAACAAATACAAAAATGTTTTGGGGTGTATCACCTAACTGCAATGGGGCTGAAAGCAATTCTATCTTTCTGCTTTGCACTGAGTCTTTGTCCTGCTTACTTGTGTTTGGCTTCTCATCCGTTTCTGCCTGCGTGTTGTTACTTCCCAACCATCTTTTTCTGAGATAATCCAGCACTGAAGTATTCTCCTTTTTTAAATCAACTCCGAATATGCGCAGGGAGTAGTAGATGATATGATTTGCAACTATCTTCAACGGGATGATGACTACATGCAACACAGCATCTCTTAAAGCCGGGTAAATAATTTTGAATGTCTCGATATAGAAACCGGTATTGAACAGCGCAACATGCAGCAGCAGCACCGGAATAAAAACCACACTCATAATAGAGAGCACAATCAGATTGCAAACCGGCAGCCATTTCTCATAAATATTATTCGGGAAAAACTTCCAGCCGCTTTTCAGCATTTGTCCGATTCCTTTTTTACCAAATAAATAATACGCTATTGCTGATAAGCCGAGGATGACAAACAAGCAAATGGTAAAAAGACGATTATTGAAAAAGAGGATTAAAAAAAAGCTGCAACTGAAAACCAACTCTCCTGATATGAGATACTGGATAGTCGCACGGAATGAATCAGGTGACATGCGCGAAACAAAATTCTTCACGTTTGTTTTTTTGTCGGTTTGCATATCATCGGCCTGATGCAGCAGAATGTTGCGTATGCCATTGAGCATTTGCCAGATGAACAACAGGAACACAGGCGCCAGCGGAAAAACTTTATTCCCTTCGAGCGAGTACGTGTAAGATATAAGCACCACTGGCAGCGCATGTGCGTAGAGCGCATCTATTATCAAACCCCATACACCTCTTTCTTTTAAGCGGATGGGCGGAGCCGAGTAGATGATAAACAAAACCAGTTCAGTAATAACCATCGTTCCTGAGTAACGATTGTTTTCGAAATAGCCCCAGGGCCAAAGCATGAGCGAACCCGACAAAAGAAAAAACAGGATTACTAAAGGTGTAGGCTTGCCGGCCAGAAAATTTTTCTTTCCGGCTTTGGTGTCTTTTTTAATATCAAATAAATCGTTGACTAAATAACCGAAGGATGCAAAACCTATGATGGTAGTAATTGAAAGCAGCGCCAGCACCGGAAATTCTTTTAGCGGAATTTCGAACCAGGCGGTGAACAGATACACCATGCCCATCATGAGGGCGGCTTTACTCCACCACCAGTCTTTTACCCTGAAGGCGCCTTTGTCGGTTAGTGTTGAGTTGAGCATTTAAAAAGGGTGCTGAATAATTCAAACAGGTGAAGATAAAAACCAAACAGTTTTCTGCTGTGCTAGCCTTTATGGCCGGTTCAGAAAATACAAATGCTTTTCTTTCTCTATATCGAAAGGGGGCTTCATTACTTTCACTTCGTAAAAATCAATGGGGAAAATGTAATCTTCCCAAGTTATGATTTTTGCAATGTCGAACAGGTTTTGAAAATCGTTTGAGATGGTAAGGTGCTCAAACTCTTCAGTTTTTACTTCGGGAGTTTTTATAAACAGCAAAATAAAATTCAGCCTGCGGATGGCAGCAAGCACCTCATGCAAATCTGCTACCTGGTAACAGTAGGCTTTATTTATTTCATCCACAATGCGGTCAATCTTTTTGCCGTCTTCTGCGTTGGGGTGTTCGCGCTTAAACAAATCTTTGATGTAAAGAATGCCCCCCGGCTTTAATACCCGAAACGCTTTTTCAATCAGTAAAGGCTTGTTGGTAGAGTGCCCGAACGACTCCAAAAACAAAACGCGGTCAAATACTTCGGTGCCGTAAATTTCATCTATGTTGTGGTAATCGCCCTGACGGATATTTACTTTGCCCTTCAGTTTTTTAGAAGCAATAACTCCTTTCGATTTAGCCACCTGAACTTCCGAAACAGTAACTCCTTCTACCTCCACATTCAGTTTGCCGGCAAAGTAAGTAGCGGGGCCACCGACACCGCAGCCCGCATCTAAAATTTTCTGCCCGTCCTTCAGCTCGGCATTTTGAATGGTATAATCCAGGTAAACACTTACATCGTTGGTGCGAAATGCCTGGATTACTTCGCCATATACCTCCAGAAATTTGTCGGTGTGTTGGTTATAAAATTCGGCTACTTTATCGCTGCCCGCCATAGTCATTATATGCTGTTGCTAAAATAATAGGCATTTAAGCCTTTGGCAATATTAACCAATAAAGGGGTATCCTGATTTTTCGGAAGTTTATGTACTAATTTCTACTCATTTCCCTGATTTTTTAACCTGCCTAACCTTTGAGACAGGTGCCTCAGCCATAAAGAGAGATGCCGCGACCGCAAAGAGAGGTGCCGCAGCCGTAAAGAGAGGTGCCCCGACCACAAAGAGAGCTGCCGCAGCGGTAGAGAGAGTTGCCTCGACCACAAAGAGAGGTGCCTCTATCGCAAAGTCAGGTGCCCGGACCGTTGAGGCAGGTGCCGCAACCGGAAAGAGAGGTGCCGCAGCCGCAAAGAGAAGTGCCGCGAGCGTTGAGGCAGTTGCCCAATTATCTCAAAACGGAAATTATGCCCCCTCTTACCTGTTTAAAATCATATTGCTTTACAGGATTTTAAGAGATAGAAGCAGAAATTGTTCATTACCTTTGGAGCCGAGCTAACAAATGAAGTTTTTATGAGAAGAGTAATGAACGATGATACCCTGGAAAAGAAATTTCAGAAGGATGGTTATGTGCAGATACCCTTTATTTCGCCTGAAGAAGTAGAAGGGCTGAAGAAAAAATTCTTCGACCTGCTTCCCTCCAGCGGGGGCAACCTTACTGCTTCGGATATTGGCAGCGACAGCAGACTGGTTACCTACGACTTTACTTTTATTGATAAGAATATAGAATACAAGCAGGCGGTGTATGATGTGATTACCGAATATTTTAAACCGCATGTAGAAAAATGGCTGGCCGATTACCGCCCGATTATTGCCAACTACATCCGCAAGCAACATCAGGATGGCGAAGTGCCGCTGCACGAAAACTGGGCTTTTGTAGATGAGCGCAAATGCACTTCGGTTTCTATCTGGTGTCCCCTGGTAGATAGCTTTGAAGAAAATGGAACGCTGCAAGTAGTTCCCGGAAGCCATAAGCGGTTTGGTGAAGTGCGCGGGCCTATGGTGCCGTGGGAGCTGGAGGGAATTAAAAACGAGATTATTGAAAAGTATCTGGTGCCCATGAACCTGAAAGCGGGTAATGCGGTGGTGCTCGATGACAGTATTGTTCACTACTCGGCCATCAATAAAACCGATGCTTTGCGCCTTGCCATTCAGTTGATATTGGTGCCACAGGAAATTCCTTCTATTCATTATCACATGAACCCAGCGAAGAGTAAAGAAACTGTAGAGGTGCTGGAGGTAGATACTGATTTTTATATGCAGTTCAATCCCTGGAAACAACCCGAGGGCGCTAAGCGTATCAATGAACTGAAATATAATTTCAGCCCGATGGACATTGGCACCTTCGACAAAAAATTGCGTGAGCCGCGTTTTGACGAGCCCATGGGTTTTGTTTCCAAGCTAAAGGCTGTTTTCTCTTAACCTTATCTGAGCCTTAGCATGTTTACCCCTGTGTTTATTAACGAAGAACAACAAAAGCAGTTTGATAAAAACGGCTACCTGATTATTCCGTTTCTATCTGCCGAGGAGGTAAACCGTTTGAAAAATCTGTATGCAGCTATTACCAAAGAGAATCCGGCCTACTTCCACTCCACCAGTTTTATTAACGATGCTGAACTGAAGCAGAGAATTAATAACGAGGCGGAGAAGATATATGCTGAAAAAGTAAGCAGGCTTTTCTCGGGCATTAAAAAATTAGGAAGCAGTTTCCTGACCAAACCATCAGGCGAAGGAGGCAGAATGCCCGTTCACCAGGATTGGACGGTAGTGGATGAAGAAAAATATTGCTCGGTTACCATGTGGGTTCCTTTGCAGGATGTGAACGAGAGCAACGGGGCGATGAAAGTGTTGCCGGGCAGTCACCGCTTTTCGAAAACGCTTCGCGCACCCACTTTGCCCAATGAGTTTGATAGTGTAAGCGATGCCATCTTAGAGAAAATGATTTTGCTGCCGATGAAAGCAGGGGAGGCCTTGATATTTAATCATGCCTTGCTGCATGCTTCGTCACTCAACAAGTCCGGGGCTCCGCGAATTGCATTAACTTACGGGTTGATTCCCGAACAGGCGAACCTGTTTCTGTATCATAAAAACGAAACCGGAAGTCTGGAGAAATATGCCATGCCCGATGATATGTTTAACCGCTACACCAACATTGCACAGCGGCCTTTGTTTGGGGAGAAGGTAGATGAATTTGATTACGAAATTGTTCCGGTGAGTAAAGCACAACTGCAGAACATGATAAAAGAGAGCCAAATGAAAGCACCGATGAAATCAATTTTTAGAGACCAAGCAAAGCAGGAATTTTTTGAGCGCGAAGGATATGCCGTTTTCCCCTTGCTTAGCGAAGACGAAGTGAAAGATTTAAAAGGATATTACGAGTCGCTTCACCTGAAAGACGAAAAGGGATTTGGTTTTCATGTAAGCATGGATCAGGCGAATAAAGAAATGTGTCGCACTACCCGCGAAAAAATATGGAGCGTTGTTTTGCCGAAACTGGAAGAACACCTTCACGACTTTAAACCTTTCGTGGCGAGTTTTGTAGTAAAGGAATCGAACCCTAAAGGGGTAGTGCCCGCGCATCAGGACTGGTCGTTCGTTGACAAGGAAGAAGAAGGATATTGCTCTATTACCTGCTGGACGGCCTTGGTAGATACGAATATTGATAATGGCGGCATGGGTGTTATTCGCGGCAGCCACCAGATGATGCAGAACAAACGTCCTTCGCCTTCACCTCAAACTCCGGTGCCTTTAAGCGAACACATGTTCAGCATATTTCCGTACCTGAAAACGGTGGATGTAAAAGCGGGTGAAGTGCTGATGTTTGATAACCGCACGATACATGCTTCGCCTCCCAATACAACCGATGGTGTGCGCTTAGCTGCAGGAGTGGGTGTTACGCAAAGCGATGCTTCGTTTGTGCATTACTATCTGAAACCCGATGGCAAGCATAACACGATGCTGAAATATAAAATAGACCCCGACTTCTATTTGAAATACGATAACACCACCTTAGCGCGTATGTATGATGCGGGCGAAATCGTTACCGATTATGAAGTGGCGGAAGAACTGCCCTACAGCTTTACGAATTATACTTCGGACGAATTGATTCAAATGATTAAAGATGCGGGCAACGAATTTAATGTGCCCATGTGCGAAAAGCTCTCTAAGCTTTTCAATTACAATATGGATGGCTCTCAAAAAGAAGAACCGGAAAACGAACCTGAACCGGTGGCTGAGCCCGTGCAAAAAGAATGGGTATGGATAGATGACCGGCCTTTTCTTGAAAGATATTCTCCGCTCAACATAGTGCGGGAAATAAAAAAACGAGTGGTAGGAGTTTAATAACTAATCAAAATTCAAATCATGTTTACTTTCCCTAAGATGCTTAAAATGTTTCGCGACCAGGCGCTGCAGGATGCATTTGAGAAAAATGGGTTTGTGGTAGTTCCTTTTTATACCGAGCAGGAGATTCAGGAGTTGAAGGAGCTATACTATAATCTGCATCCAAAAGATGAAAAGGGATTTTTTCCAAGTACCTTTTCTAAAGACAAACATTACAGAGCTACTGCCGATGCCGAAATAAAAAGGATTGGAACGCGTGCCATGGATTCATACCTGGAAGATGTGAAAGTGATATGCGGAAGTTTTATCGTGAAATCGCCCGGACCCGAAAGCGCCATGTGTGTGCATCAGGATATGACCTTAGTGGATGAGTCAAAATTTACGGGAATAAATATTTGGGTTCCGCTGATTGAGCTGACCGATAAAAACGGAGCGATTGAAGTACTGCCCGGCAGTCATCGCATTTATCCAACCTACCGCGGTTCTACCGTTCCTGGAATTTATGATGAAGTGAGTGAACAAATAAAACCCTATCTCCAAAAACTTTACCTGAAAGAGGGGGAAGCTGTGTTCTTCGATCAAAGTATTATTCACTATTCCGAAGCAAACATTTCGTATGAGATTCGTATTGTGACCAATACTTATTTTACTCATAAGAATGCAGCTTTCCGAACAGCATATTGGAACAGCGATTTCGGAAATAAGGTAGAGCTTTTTGATCAGGCGGATACTTTCATGACAGACTTTGAACAGTTCGGACATAACATCCATAACAGGCCTGCCATCGGCAAAAGTTTAGGGCTGATTGATTATAATTTCCCCAAAATATCAGAAGAGCAATTACAGAAGCTTTATGGCAAAAAGGCAAATGGAGAACTTCGGAAGCCATTATTGAAGCGTGTTTATGATACTTTATTTTCCTAACCAATGTCGAAGCGAATTTTTAAAGATGATGCCATGCAGGCCCGCTTTGAAAAGGAGGGGTTTCTAACCGTTCCTTTTATTGATGAGAATGAAGTAAGACAGTTGGATGAACTCTTTGATTCGTTGCATCCTGATTTGCCGCAACAGGGTTTTGTATCGGGCAGCTATTCTGCCGACTTCTCTTATAAGAAGAGAGCAAGTGATGAAATTGTAAAAATTTATTCCAAACACTACGAAAGGTTGTTCGTGAACTATCAGCCATTTGGCGCAGCATTTCTTTTTAAAATGCCTTCGCAAAGTAGCGAACTGGCCATTCATCAGGACTGGACGATAGTGGATGAAGATAAGTTTGTTGCGCTTAATTGCTGGGTGCCGTTAACAGATGTAAACGAAACCAATGGAGCGCTGCATGTAGTTCCGGGCAGCCATTATGATGCGTTACATACGGTGCGCGCCCCTACCCTTCCTTTTTTCTTTTCCGGTAGTGAAGACTCGGTGATTAAAGCTTCTGTGCCGATGTATGTAAAGGCAGGGGAGGCGGTTATTCTCAACCAAAGCACCATTCATTATTCTCCGCCCAATCGTTCAACTAAAATTCGGAAGGCAATTACC
>JAZKEP010000216.1:0-10765 GCA_040387015.1 Bacteroidota bacterium | reverse complement strand
GTGAAATCGAAAGGCGCACCTATGAAGTTTCATTATTATGATTCAAAGAAAAACGATGCTACATTAGAAGTATTCGATATGCCTGAGGATTTCCTGATCAGCTTTGAAAATTTTTACAAGGATATTTTTGAAAGACCGAAGATGGGAACCAGCTCGGGTTTTGTAAATTATACCATACCCGGATTTTCACGCGAGGAGGTGAATAAAATTATTACAAAGATGAAAAGCGAAGCCGGTTTTTCAACGGAAACCGAACCTATAAAGGCCGCCAAAAATATTTCACTTATCCAACAGCTTCTGTCTGTATTCAACAGTTAACATGACCCGAAAGATTTTGCTGGATGATTCATTAGATAAAAAACTGCTGCGGGATGGTTTTGTTGTAGTGACATTTCTAAGTGAAGATGAAACTCAAAGTCTGAAAGATTTTTTTTATGAGAATCATCCTTCAGGTATAGCTGGATTTTATGCCAGTGCACATTCATCTGACATCCTTTTCAGAAATCAAATGAATGACAAAATAAAAGAAGTGTTTAGCCGCGCAATCAAAAAATATTTTCATAAATGCACTCCGCTCGGAGGCTCATTTGTTGTAAAATCAAGTACACAAACAGAACGGCTTAATCCTCACCAGGATTGGAATATTGTAGATGAAGAAAATTTTCGCTCATTCAATATTTGGGTACCTTTGGTTGACCTTAATAGGAGCAACGGAGTAATAAGAATAATGCCAGGCAGTCATACTTGGCTAAAAAATTATCGAGGCCCGAATATTCCCGATGCCTTTGTAAATTTTCATGAACAAATTTGGCAACTGATGACTCCGCTGTTTATGAAAGCAGGCGAAGCGCTTATCTATGATCACCGCACCTTTCACGCTTCCGATCCGAATACTACTGATGCACTACGTATAGCAGCTGTTTTTGGAATTATTCCTGAAGAAGCGAAAATGTATCATTACCTCGGCAATAACGGACATATAGAAATGTATGAGTCGAGCCTTGATTTTTTTTTGAAAGGAAATATTCAGAAAGGAGAAGAAATACTTACAAAAAATACGATTATTCCTCCTCAAAAACCTGTGCTTGCCTGGAATTTTAATTGGTATTTAATGAAAAATAGACTGATTAAATTCTTTGTTTAACACCCTTTCCTTAATGTTGAGCGACATGACATCTGAAAAGCCGTCAAAAATAATTACTGCTGATCCATTATCTGTAAGGGAGTACCTGGCAGAAATGGTAAAATATCGGGGGCTAATTTGGTTGTTTGCCTATCAGGAGATAAAAACTTTGTATGCGCAAACCTATTTTGGAATACTTTGGGCCGTACTCAGACCACTTATCATTCTCTCTATTTTTACCGTAATCTTTAATTACCTCCTGAAAATTAAGACCAATTCACCTTACTATCTTTTCGCCTTCAGCGGAATGATTGCCTGGAATCTATTTCAACAGATAGTACAAACCGCCTCTTCTGCAATTGTTCAGAAACAGCAGCTAATAAGGAAAATGTATTTCCCTAAACTGGTTTTGCCTTTGTCTAAAGTGCTGGTGGCTTGTGTCGAGGCATTCGTTTCATTAGTGGTAATATTTGCAATGATGCTTTATGAATGGCATCCGCTATCCGTTAAACTTCTCACACTGCCATTTTTTATTTTTCTAAACATTTGCACCGGATTGGCAGTATCTTTATGGATGAGTAACCTCAACATTCGTTACCGCGATCTGAATCAAATTGTTATGCCAATCATTGGTATAGGCATTTGGTTTACACCGGTATTTTTTCCCACCACTATCATTCCTGCGCAATACCAATGGCTACTTTATCTAAATCCAATAGCAGGTATTATTGAAGGATTCCGGTTTGCATTGCTTGGAGAAGCATTTCCCGACAAATGGTATTTTGTATCTATTGCGATTACTCTCGGATTGTTTCTAATGGGCGCTTTGTACCTAACGAAGGTAGAGGATGATATTGTTGATTATGCATAGAAGTATTCTATCTTTCGAAGCCTAATAGGTGATCAAGCTGACTTTGCCACATCAACTGAACTATCGGCCATATCTAATTTTGGAAATGTGCCAGTATTTAAATTTTCGAACGGTATATCTTTTATCACCTTTGTTGCATTGGATACCTTTATACCGAATTTATTAAGGAAAAACTTGTAAAGATGATACGCGTTATGAAGCGCATAAGCACGAAATTCCGGATTTCGTTGTCTAAAACCACTAACAATATCCGCGAGCATTGAAAGAGGTCTGATAATCAATTTTGGCAGAAGCTGGACCCTATCAAGCGTGAGTTTAGGTTTCCAACTTTCCGGCAAGGCAGGTAACAGACGAAAAATCACTTCATAAGCCTTGTATTTATCCATCAGGGTTTTATCTTTTACGTTTTCCGTATTTCTAAAAAAATAAAAGTCTTCGCCCTGATTTATTTTATTAGCCTGTTCCTTGGTAATAACTCCTTTTGCTTCTGCATCCCGCATCATTTCTGTGCCTGGCAAATAACAGGTCCAAAAAGTTTGTACCCTCTTGGGATGAGTTGTTGCATATAACATTCGCGCATTTTCTTGTGCAGTTATCGGCTCATCGGGCAACCCAAACATATGATCCACCTTGGCCAGCATTCCATATTGATTTATTAGATCAAGGGCATTATAAATATCTTCCGTTCTCTCATACCGGAGCAAAGCTCCTTTCTTAAATGAGTCATCCATACTCTGAACACCCATTTGAATCCAATCACAACCACTTTCTTTTAGCCAGTGGGCAATTTCGTTATCCATATACCTCGGATGGGTCAAAATCATATATGGAAGTCCGATTTCCTTTTTATATTTCTCCGAAAACTCTTGTAGCCATTTTTTACTGGTGGCAAAAACATCATCCTGAAAATCTACTCTGCGCAGTTTATATCTACGCTTGGCAATTTTCAGTTCGGCTATTACATGGTCTACACTACGCAAGCGTACATACTTTCCGCTTTTTTCTTCAGGAAGTTTTGCAAAAAAATTATTAAAACAAAATGAGCATCGGTAAGGACATCCGCGAGAAGCCATTGTAAGATACATGTCGCCCAAACGAACGTGTTCCTCCCATATGGTTTTATCAAAAAAGGGAAGCGAATCTAAGTCCTGCATAAATCCCTTTTGCAAGCCAGTAATAACATCTCCCTGCTTATTCTTGAACCTTGTATTGTAGATTGGCTTTGAATAATCATCCGTTGCTATAGCTTTAAGTATGGCAGGAAAAGCTTCATCCCCTTCCCCCGATACGACAAAATCCACATAAGGGTTTGCAATTACCAAATTAGGTACTGCCGAAGGATGCACACCGCCAAAAACAATTTTTACAGCTCCATTGATTTCCTTTGCTTGCATTGCCACGTCCAACATCCACTGATAGGTAGAAGTAAGAGCACCGAAAGAAATTACATCGGGTTTTTGTTCCTTAATAGCTTGTATTACGTTATGTGTATCATCAAAGTAGGGAGAAATTGAAGGAAACTCAAGATTGAACCTATCATGAAACAAGGAGGCACTAAAAGCCATACCCACTTTATGTCCCTCTCGTTTGGCAATAGCACTCATCATACTGATGCCTAGTTGTTCAGTACCGAGACCAATAAAAGTAATATGGAGTTGACTCATCTATTTATTTATTTTTCAGCATAGGATACATCCGAAATATAATACTTCCATGTGAATTTGGGGCGTATATAAATGGGAAGTGAATCTGTAATATAATCTTTTTGCTTTCGTGACTCAAAAATACAAAATCGAACGGGTACCATAAATACAAACTCTTCCGTTTCAATGTTGGTTCCGAAACGAAGTTGAATGGAATACTCTCCTTTATAAAAAAAATGTTTAGGAATAATTACTTCGTAACACATCAGCCCCTTGCTATCGAAAAATTTGGAGTGTAAATTTTCTTCTTCTCTATTTGAAAAAACATCCGTTGAAAACAATACATTTTTAAAAATATCGTAAAAAACAACATGCAGCTGGACAGAGTAATTACTATCGGCCTTCTCAAATACAATCTTGATTTTGAAATCATCATCCATGGAAATTAATTCGTTGCCCTCTATTGAATTCACACGAATATGCCTCAATCTAATTTTTGAAGTCCCCGGTGCAGATTCATCACCTTTCCATTCTATATTTATTGAACTTTGATTCTGAATATTTCCTTTCTCATTATTCTTAATCCCTTCTAGTAAAGATTGTCCGATATATTTTTTTAAAATACTTCCTATGGTGCCGTACTCTATTAAATTACCTTTTTCAAGCATCAGACAAGTGCTACAGATATTAATTAAATCATTTGGACTATGAGAAACCATCACAGCAGAGATTCCGCTTGAAATTTTCGATTGAATGAAATCGAACACACTTTGTCGAAACGCAAAATCGCCACTTAAAATTTGTTCATCTATTAGCAATATGTCAGGATTGGTATGAAGAGCTATCGCGGTTGAAAGCCGAGTTTGCATACCCGTTGAATATTTTTTAAGTGGTACATCAATAAACTCTTTTATGCCGCTGAATTCTATTATCTTTTCAACGCTGTTGTTAACTTCCTTTTTGCTTAAGCCCATTAAACGGGCGCTTACGTATATGTTTTCTCTTCCCGTAAACTCTTCGTGAAATCCTAACCCGTTATCCAATACAGATGCTGTTCTGCCGTAAATACATACGCTTCCATTTGATGGCTTTGTGATACCACTTAAAATTTTCAAGAGGGTACTTTTGCCGGCTCCGTTTCTTCCTACAACGCCAAGAATTTCTCCTTGGTGCAAGTCAAAAGATATGTCTGACAATGCGCGAAATACGACATCCGAATTGGTGCCATTACGTTCTAAAATATAATTCTTAGATACATTTTTGACTGTAAGAATTTCTCGTCTCATCAAGTTTTTCTGAATTTATTAATATCCTGCTTTTCAAAGGCCATAGGTTCGGGTATTGTAAAATCAAGTTTAATGCTATTTGCAGGAATAGCTAATTGCTGGAAGGAGTCGCTAAGATAGTAGTCGGGTTGATGCTGATAAAATTCGATTGCAGGAACTTTTAAATTTTTATTGTAGAAAGGACTAACTAAAGGAGCATTGGCATCGATTATTTTAACGATAATAGCTATCCGTAACTTACCTGATAAATTTCTTTGTGTATAATGAAGGAGATTGTTGTCAAAAACAACAGCTTCTCCTGGATTAACTTCTACGCATTCCATGGAAGGCTTCAACTCTTCCGATACGATTTTGAAAGGATTATTGATACTTAGAGCATGATAAGGGGGTATAGTTTTTTGGGTTCCAGAAAGGAAACAAATTTTCCCTGTTACTTCATCTGCACCAGAAAGGGGTATCCAAATGCCTAAATGGTGAAAGTCGGCCAGAGTCATGGAGGGGTCAATATGCATACCTAACTCACTATTATTTCCTGATTTCTTGGTGTAAAACATTGCGATTACAGGAAAGAAATTGGCAATAATTTTTTCAAGGTGCGGATTACATATGTCAAGAATATGATGATGAATTTCCCTTCTTATGTCAGCATTGCGCGATCCCGTGAGAGAATCAAAAAAAAAGGCTATGTCTTCTTCCTGAAAATAGCTGTAAAATAACTTTTCAAGCTCTTTAATTTCCTCTTTGCCAAAAAACGGGGTTTTAAAGAACCCCTGAGAATTCAAAGCATTTTGTTGCGATGACGAAAAAATTTTCAAATTGCCATTGTTCATATCCTCTCTTCAAAAATTTCATTGTCAATCATCTTCGTCTTCAGCATGGTCTTTGTCAAATTGGAAAATTGCTTTTGGTCTCTCGGGCTTACTCCTTTTTCCAAATCGCCAACCTGCTCAAATAATACTTCAGGAGTTATCTCGTAACATTGAAGCTGTTCGCCCTGTTGATGAAAATATACCATAGGTGCTTGAACAGGACGAATACTGCTAAGACATACTAAACGAGGTTGATTAGTGGTGTTAGGATAAGACCCATGAAAAAGTGCCTGCTGATAAACTACCGCCTCTCCGGCTTTTACTTTCATGTTAGTGACTGACGATCTTACTTTTTCGGTTCGCTCAATAAATGCAATGCCACAAGAACCACTGCGGTAATTCTCGAAAAACTTATGACTGCCGGTTGCCACAAATAATCCACCGTTAGTCTGATCTATGTCCTGAAGCGCTATCCAAATATGTGCGGCAATAAATCGAGTTTCGTCTACCACGTTCCAATCCTGATGCAGGCGAAACTCATTCGGGTCATTAGCTCCTTTTACGATAAAATGATTGGCATTGAACGCAAATGGCTTGAACCATTTTTCTAAAACCGGAGTGACAATTCCCGCTATTTGATAATGCATTTCAATATTGTTTTTTGAGCTGCCTGTTCTTAGCAACGGTTGGAGTCCCTCTACCTGGTGTGAATAGTAATAGTGATAAAGCGATTTGATTTGAGTAAGAACTTTTTCATCCAACACAGGCAATATAACAAACCCATCCTCGACATATTTTTTTTCTATAGCGGTATCTTTAAACAGCATATTCCTTTTGTCTTTCAATTACCTCGTACAATTGTTCTGCGTTAATGTTTTGATGATGATAGATGCTGCTGCTTATTGCTTTTACACCGCTCAATGTTTCCCCTCTGCTTAATCCTTGCAGTTGTTCAAGAAAGTTGGCTTCAGTAAGCGGATAAGTATGGAGTAGATTGGTATTTTGGGGTTGATGGAAATAAAGTAACGGTTGCTCACTTGTGGTAACGATGGCTGCTGCTACTATCCTGTTTTCGTTGCTGGTATTAGGATGTGAGCCATGAAATAATGCAGGATGAAAAATAATTGCCTCCCCCTCGTTTACTTCTATTGTAACCTGATGCTTTTGCAAATTTTCATGCAATGGAATTCGGGCTGATGGCAAAGAGCCGCTTCGGTAATTATGAAAAAATTTATGACTGCCGGGAATTAGAAAAAGCGCTCCGTTTTCTTTGGTTGTCTTTTGTAAAGGAAGCCATACTGTTGCCGTCAGCGTTTTGTCCTCTTCAGCGTAACTCCAGTCCTGATGCAAAACAAGAGGCTCGTTATCGGGTTGCTTTAATAAAAACATTTCGGCAAAGCTCTCATAATTGATAAAAGTGTTTTGATAAGCGATATGAAGCAGTTGCTTGATTTCATTTTTCAGATTAAGATTTTTCTCAAGGGCATTTGAAAACGTGCTGTAAAATACTTGTCCTTTTTCATGTGAAATTTGCGGACAGTATTGATGAAAAAGCGCTGCCAACATTTTCAATACTCCAGTTTTTACAAAAGGAATTTTTACGAAACCGTTGAGAAGGTACGCCTCATGAAGTTGGGGGTTTAAAAGCAGTTTTGTTTTCATATCTAAGTTCCAAAACCTGAAAGGATTCAAGCAGCAACTCTACCTATTTTTCGAAGATAGAAAAATGCCTTTTCTTTCAGGGTGTATTGCTGCATCATAAAACGGATGAACTCATCAGAGGTAATTTCGGGAGTATCATATGCGACATACCCGTCAAAAATGCTGCCTGGTGGACGTTGACCGCGAGGCATAGTAATTAGATTTTCGGTGGTTACGAGATGTCGTTCAACCTTGTCTAAGGAATCCCCCGGTTTCAAATAATAATGAAGCAGGGGTGCATCGGCACTATAAGCGCCCAGCACTGCAGCTATCCGATTGTTCCCCGAATGATTCTTAACGGAACCATGCAGAGTGGCATTATTTAAAAATACTACATCTCCGGGTTTAGTGTCTAAGTAAGTATAAAATGATGGTGCTATGTTTTTGATTTGCTGCCAAGGAGAGGGACATATAGGAGCAAAGCGTAACAAACCCGGCCTCAGATGATGAGTGCCTTTGACAAAAAATAATCTTCCGTTTGCTTTATTCATCCCTTCCAAATCCATCCAGAAATTAAAGGAGCAGTAATCGGGTTCATCCACGCAGGTCCAATCTTGATGCATATCAAATAGAGAGTCCTCGCGGCTTTCCTTTACCAAAAAATTTCCCAGGTAGAATTTATAATTTGTAAGATATCTGTCGGCATATTCAGCAGTATATTTTACCAAGGTTTGGTGAATTTCGCGCAGTATGTCAAAGTTATCGGTGTGCGCGGTACTGTGCATGCCTAATTTATCACCCCAATGTTCTTTTTCATATTTAAAATAAACCTGGCGTAAGTGCTTTACCACAGTTGAAGGAATGAGTTGGCGCGCTACCACATAGCCATCGCGTTCAAATTCATTTTGCAGTTGTTCGCTCTTAAACACCGGTTTCAGCATGGGGTAAAGCTAAGTATTGCTGGCGAAAAATGCTACTTTCGTTGTCACAAATGACTGCCAATGGATTGGAAACCAATTGAACATACTGTTGTTAAAGACAGTGCCCTTAAAGGCAGGCTGCACACTACCGGTTATGCATTATCGGGTAATATTGGAGCAGATCCTCTTCAAAAGTTGAGAGAACTGTATGCTTCGCTGCATAATTTTAATACTGAAGTAGGGGGGATGTTTTACAGTTTATACTCCGATGATATTGAATACCGGGAAAAAGTGAACAGTGGCATAGAAGAAATACTAAGGCCGGTTTATGACTCCTTTTTTGCCGATTACAAAATAGTGATTAATTCCTTTATAGTAAAAACATCCGGCCCAGGTAGCGATTTTAGTTTACATCAAGATTCTACCGGCTTAGATGAATTTGAATATTCACCGCTTAGTCTTTGGATTCCTTTGCAGGATACTGATTTGAATAACGGAACTTTATGTTTGATACCCAAAACTCATGGGTTCTTTCATCCGTATAGGGGTATTTCTTTTCAAAGCCCTTTTTGTGACTACGAAAATTTATTGCGCACCTACCTTGTTCCTGTTGTATTGAAAGCAGGGGATGTTCTTTTTTTTGATAACCGAGTGGTGCATTATTCACATACTAATTTTTCAAATGCCGAAAGGGTTGTGGTTATGAGTGGTATTTTTCCTCAGCAAGCGGACATCCTTTCTGTCTATAAAGACAAAACTATACCAAGCAGTCCGTTCGAAATTTATAAGCACAGCGATGATTTTTTAATTACCAATACCGCATTTTTTAAAGATTGCACAGCACGACCTTACCGAGGAGAAGTGATTAAAACAGTTTACGAGGAATTGCCAGGTAAAACAAGCTTTAATTTTTTGAATTGGGCTAGTGCTAACCAACTAACACCAACAAATATTGCTGAACTTGTTCACCCAGCGGATACGATGCGCATTATCTCCGAGCCTGTATAAAACACTTTTGAGCTATCCTACTCTTCGAAAATCTATTCGTCCACAATATCCAGATTCTATAGTATTGGGCAGATTCGCTTCATTAACTTGATTGATAACTATGACGATAATTTTATAATTGTTGTCAGAAAGACATTAGCAACAAGCAGTGTTTTCTGCTATTCAATTATATAATAGTTCAGATATTCTCCATTGCAGAATATCTTACTTGCTTTAAAATTTCCCGGTAATTTGGTAAAGTGATAATTTATGCCGTGCACTAATTGTAAATATCCGGATATCATTTGAATACGGCTGTCTGTGGATACGAAAAGCACATTTTCTTTCTGCTCCTTCAAATATCTATAAAACTCATTGACCCGCGAAGAATTACAGTGGCAGAAATTGTCCAATATCATTTTGTAAGAGGGTATAAGGGGAAACTCACCTAAATCATACAGTAATATTTTCTGAACCTTTGGAAACTTTACTACCGTAAACACATTACCGTGAATGAGTTGCCGTGAGTTTACATCAAGCATCAAAATTTTACCAGCTGCCATTTCGTTAACTTCTTTAATGGCCCTATTCTGATTGATTAAAGTGAGTTTTGTTTCGTGGGCTTTGTGAAAAACATGTAACACCTTAAAGCTTAATAGTATAAAAACGATGAGTGCCGATACGTGAAAAGCGAAAGAAGAAGAAAACTTGGGATATACTGAGGTGTAATTAGCAAGAAACAAAATATTACATAAGGAATATAACTGAAGCATCGGGTCAAAATGTCGATATTCCATTTTTATTAAATATGCCACTGCAAAAATGGTAAACCAGAAAAAGAGTTGAAAGAAAATAAACGAGGCATATACATACAACCCATTTCGATTTTTGAAATATAAAAAAAGCACTAACAGAATAAGCAATACATTCAATCCGCATCCGGTAAGATTTGCTTCCACACACGGCCTGGTAATATGCCAGGCCGTAGTTATGCGTTGGGTAAACGGGATAGGTGCCGTGCCTAGAGATTTTATTTTTTCTTTAAAAAGATTATTGATAAAATCTTCAGTTAGTTCGGCTTCATCATTCATAAAGAAACCCTTCAGCGCGTAAATCTTTATAGAATCCTTTGGTGATTTACCGGAATAGAAATCAGGATCGTTAACCCCATCGGCCACATAAAACATTGCAGCTTCTGTTCGTTGCAAAAAAGGAACACTAGCAGCAAGGTGATGTATATAGAACATAATACTAACCGCAATTACAGCAGGCGGTAAAAGGGTTTTGGCACTACCTCTTATTGTGCGACCTGTAATCAAAATAAAAATACAGTCGGAACACATACTTTTGGCAATTTCAAGTGGACTTGAGATGTGGGCGTAAGGTTTAAAAAATGCCCACTCTCTTGATTTTTTATCAATTTGATATATTGTTTTCCATGAAGTGATTGTATTCAATGCAAATTGATTTAAATGTTCGATACAA